>JAPOUT010000047.1 GCA_026708545.1 Hyphomicrobiales bacterium | reverse complement strand
CGATCAGATAGTGCGTAGAAGAGGTTGTTGCTGAAGGTGATGCCGTGGGCGTTGACGAGGAGGGTTGCGATGTCATCAAGGGGAACGCGTCCGATTTCTTTATTTTTTTCTCGCACCAAGAGAAATCCGCGTTCGGAGGAAAGATGTCGTCCGTCTTCAGCGATTTCGACAATTCTACCGATGCTTGAAGTGGACACGGAAAAGTTTCACTTAGTGCGGTGCATCCGTCCGAAGGCGGAAGCATATTTTGGATCGGTACCGGGGTAGGGATCATTCAATCTGCCAAGGAAATTAACGCTCACTCGGCGACATTTTCTTTTTTTTAGTTGAGAAAAGGTCTGTTGTAGCCAACGGAAAGGATCATCCTCGTTTTTATGACGTTGGTCCAAGTTTCCGCTTTCATTATGTTCGCATAGTTTTAGTCTATTAGATGATATTTCAAGCCGTTTCACTACATAGACTCTTTCTATTCCTTCCTTGTTTTGCAGACATAGCAAATCCCCTTTATGCACGCGCATGATGAGGCGTGCGTCAGGATAATCTTGGCGCCAAGGTTCTGCGTTGGGGTTGCGGCAAGCCTCTAGCATAGAAACTCCCACCCCAATCCATCCTTTTCCTCCGGTGTCAAGAATATCGATATGGTGGTTGCCTGCATCCAGGTAGGCCTTCTCAAAATGTTTCTGCGCTCCATGTGCAATGGGGTAAGCGGGATGTTGTGTCTTGGTGAGACGAATACGGCGGATTCCTTTCGACTCGGAAATTTCCTTTAATGCGCGTTGCGGTCCATCTTTTTCGTTTTGGTAGAGGCTAACGCGTTCTTTGATTTCTTGATGCAGGCTCGGATCCCGGATGCGCTCTATCTCATTGGCATTCAGGCTTTCGATGGGTTTGCGATAGACCAAATTGTGGTCGCTCGGTTTGGATGGGTTCTTGATGAGACCGTAAGCGGTTTCGTCGAGAAGTTTGCCATTGACGCTGTGGTCGGGGCGATGGGAGACGATGATGCGCTTAAGGCGTTGTTTTATGTCGGCCCGGTCGAAGCGCGGATAGGGTGGTGGCATATCCTCAATGAGCCGGTCGCGTTCGGCTTCAGCATCCGCCGCGCCGGCAATACGTTGGAGCAGGCTGCGCGAAGTAACCGCCACTACGAAGGCATCAATGGCATGATGACGATGGTCATCGCGGTTTTTGAAGTTGTCGCTGGTGTCGAGAAGGCTGTTGAGTCCCCATTTACCGCGTAGCATTGCGGTTAGGCGTCCCGGAATGGCGTAAATTTTGTTGGGGTTGCAGATTTTACCGAGATATTCTTTCGCAGCGCGGGAGAGATACTGGGTTTCGACCAGTTGACGTTCCAGAAACCCTTCTTCGGCGTCGAATCTTTCCATAGCGTCGGCGGCAAATCGCCATTTCTTGTTGGGAGGAAGATTTTCGGCGCGACGTAACATGGCATCCCATTCGGGTTTTGTGTGAAAAGCTTCGTAGGGAGAATGGTTTCCTTTTTCTCTATTTGCCTTGCGGAAGGATACGGTTTTGTTGGCGAAGGAATTGTCCAAGGTGCGTTTGAAGGGCAGGATATGTTCGATTTCCACCTCCGGAGAAAAGAGTTTCTGGATACTGATTTGCTTGCCGGTGTAGATGCAGTGGCGGTCATGAGTTCCTTCGCCGAGTTCTTCCCACAGACGTATTCGTAACAAGCCATCTCCGGGCTCATCTCCGGCGAATAGTTTTTGCAGTTCTTCTCGACGTTTCTCGTTTTTCTTCTGGTTTTGGGATTGCTCGCTTTGAATTTCTTTGCGTTTTTCCTTTGACTGTTTGAGTTCCCGAGCAAGTTCAATGACAACTTCTTCGGGAGGTCCGTAGAGGCGGATTAGTGCATTAATCACTTGGCGTAACTGGTTGAGACCAATGTGCACAGTGGGATTGGCAATTCTGCCGTAGCGCTTTTCGTCAGAGTCTTCCGAGTCGCCGGAACCAAAACCGACATGCCGTTCCAGAGGAATGCCATAGTAGGGGAGTTCGCCGAGAATTTCTCCATCGTCAAGTTGGGAATGATGGTAACCTGCCGCCTCTGCCGCTTCCGCGTAGTTCTTTCCTTCGCGTAAGTGGGGGACGATTTTTTCCAAGGCTTTTTCGCTCAATGCTCCGAAACCGTCGGGCAATTTGGTGTTAGCAAGAGCTTCGGCGGCGGTGTCGCTGAGCCCCCATTTTTCCCGAGCAACCCGGAGTAGTTCTTCCTCGTCTTCCTCTTTCAGAAGTTTGTTTACGATTTCATTTTGCTTTTCCGGTGGAAAATCCCACCACGCCTTGTCAAAACTTTTTTTATCTGCCAGACGAGTTCCGGTCTCGTCTCCCAGGAGTTTAGTGCGCTTTTCGTCTTCAAGATTGAAACCATCTTCTTTCTCCAACTTTAATTGTTTACGAATGCTATCGAAACTCATGGTTTTCTGGCGTTGCAACTTGGTAAATATTTTCTCCCGTTGTTCGGGTGTGAGAAGTTCACCGGCGCGTCCATCGGAATATTGAATTTTCAGATTGGCAATTTCTTGACGGATGCGAAATTCTTGATTTAGGGGCAGAGCTTTGGGCGCCCGCTCTTCATCTTTCTCGAAAGTGCAACGCCCGGGTTTAACCGGTTTGAGGTCCCGCTGCCAAAAAATATGGTGATGAATTTTCCTGCGTGCATCTTCATGGAGCAGTTTCGGATGATGTTTGTGTTGCTCTTCCCAGAGTTTCTCGAACTCCTCTTCATACATGGATCGACTGGGATAGAAATCCCAAGCATTTTGGTTCTTGTTCTTTTCGCTGGGATGGGGGCGGAAGCGTACGGACACACCTTTCTCCCGTTGGTCATGGAGGAATGCACCCAAGGTGATGAAGCCCTCGGTTTCCAATTGCTCTCCCAACTGCTTAATTCCCGTTTTGGTTGCTTGCTTGTCATCATCCTTGGCATCGGTTTTCCGATTACTTTTAAATCCGCGGCGTTGGCCAAGATGAAACAGGGCACGCCCAAGTTCGTGAGGTTCGAGTTTTTCCGCTATGCCTTTTGCCCGCAAAGCGTAGGGGTCTTTGATTTCCAAATGTTTGCGGCCTTCGATGTCTGTCGGCATCAACCCGTAGCGGATCAGGGTCTGCATTAGACGTTTCTTGCGGTAGAGGAAGCGGTCGCGTCTACGGCGCTGGCTTCGAGCTCCACGCCGGTCCACCGCCAAGGAGGCTTCGCTTTGCGGGTCGCGTCCATCGGGAAAGATTCGCACACCCATGGCGCGGATGGCGCAGGGTTCCAGTTTAGAGGAATCAGATTGGGTTTCTTTGGGTCGGGTCAGGTCGAGGACGCACCAACCAATGGAGTTCGAGCCGACATCCAGACCGAGACGATAAGGTTTTTTCATTGTTACAAACTCACTGAACTACACGAGTATCCGCTTAACGGAATACAACCTAAGGATTAGATAATTCTACCTAATTGCATGGTCTGTCAAGATATATCTTGACAGCTAGGGAGATGGGTGCAAAAATCACTCTTGCATGTTTGGAATATATGCGAAGGTTCTATTTTAGCCGATAGGGAAACGCGATTTTCCAACCGTTAACAAGTGTGTCCTTCGGGACTACGCACAAAATGCAGGGGCGGTCATTACGACCGCTCCTTTTTTGTGGAGACCGTATCCGGTAATGCTAGCTGGCATCACTAATCCGGGGCTTGGGCGCTATTAATCAATTTCTAAAAAATTTTCCGCTGCTGTATTGGGATAACCGCAAAAACATTGAGAAGGTCGTGTGAATGGGAGATAATTTTCCACGAGTATCGTGGAATTACAGGATTGAAACCTGTTCTAAAATCGGGATTTCTGCGGGTGTCCATTTTTCTCCACAATGTGTGGCTCGAACAATGTATATTGCGCGGTTGCGAGGATTTCGTGCTTATCAATATATTGCCCTTTCTCGTCCCCAAAGCTCGGGAATATGCAGTCGCCATTTCGTTACGATGAGCGACCCATCCTGGGCAGGATCGAGTTTTGCATGGCCGCCGCTTAGATGTTGCTTGCAAAGACGAATCAGTTCAGCACCGCCAGAAAGACGATCGACCAAAAAACCAAGGCGTTTAAAGATAGCTCTGTTGCCGAGACGTACCGCGTAATTGACGATTTTCTCGTCGTCCCGGTCGTCACGTTGCAGATAGGCTGCAAGGCAGTCAGCTACATGCTGGATGCCACCGCCGATTGCCGGATCATCGAGCATGTCGATTATCGTACGGTGCACATCGGATATGGGCACTTGCGTCTGATGGCGCCAAACATTCTTCGTGCCAAAAATCTTTCGCTCGTCAATGTGCTTCAACGAAAATAGCATACCTTGCCGCTCTTGGTGCTTCCGGCGCACTGCCTGTGCGGTCATCACGAAGATATTTTTAAAGATTTGCTCGGTCAGGTCCCAGTGCTCGGCCGCTGTACGACCCCCGATGTAAGCCGGTGCGAAGAGTGCGGGAACAAGCACCCATGGTTCATCGAGGACTCGGTCTAATCCCATGGTGTCGATAGAGGCTGCAACATAAGTACCGCGGCCTACTCGTCTCAACCAGCCTTGCTCGGCCCAGCGGGACAAACGCTGGGCTGCACTGGCACGGTCCAGTTGGAGTGCAGTCACGACATCGTCAATTCGAATCACATCGCCCGCGACAGATAGCACTTGGATAAGTCGCGCACGCCCCCGCGAAAGACGGAGTGGTTTTTCCTTCATATCCCTTAATTAGCATAAAACGCGAATTACAGCACTTGTAATAACAAGCACTATCTCGCGGAAATCAACCCCAAATTTCGCAAAATTGCCCAAATTCTCCCGCAAATCGCTGTATTTCTCGATGTTAATCCAAAGCAGTGTGTGCGCTCGTTGCGCCAGCATGCCGAGAAATTCCAGGTGCGAGAACCTCTTGCCTTCGCCGCCTGCCTTACTTAATCAAGTTCCTGATGCCGGTGAAGATGGAAGAGCCCAGCGCTCCAGCGAGGAAACGCGGGCATAAGCCGCAGTCAAAAAACTTTCAACGGTTCCTTGAAATCTCTCAATTGTCTTAGAGATTTCTACGGCGTGGCGAAACACTCCTCGAAGGATGCGGCAAGGTCCTCCATCATCAAGAAGTAAGCATCGGCGCCCGGGGGGATACTTGTACCAAGAGGGTCGAGGACAACGGTTTTCACGTCTGTGCCTTCGGTTAACACTTCTGCGGAAGCGGGGTCAAAGGCGGGCTCGACAAAGACGCACCCGATATCTGCGCTTGTTTCGAGTAGAAGTTCGCGTAGTTCAGCGAGCCGATGTGCGCTTGGGGAATGTTCGTGCCCATGCGGGTCGCCCGAAAGCAACGCGCCGGCAGAGCGCAATCCATAACGGTTTTCGAAGGAGGCGTAGGCGTCGTGGAAGACGATGTAAGAGCGTCCGCTTTCCAATTGATTAATGCGTCCGCGTAAATTTTCGTCCAATAGATGCAGTCGCTCGAGCAAAGCCTTGCCGTTGGCGCGATAGGTTGGCGCATTATCGGGGTCGGTTTGAAGGAGTGCCTCAAGCATTACGGCGACAACCTCCTCGACGCGATGGGGATCGAGCCAAAGATGAAGGTCGGGATTCACTCTTTCACGTTCGTCGTGTTCATGTTCGTCATGGTCGTGCCCGTTATGTCCGTGCTCGCCATGGTCGTGTTCGTCGTGTCCGTGTTCGTCGTGTCCGTGTTCGTCGTGTCCGTGTTCGTCATGGTCATGTTCGTCATGCCCGTCGTGTCCATGCTCGTCATGTTTGCCTTCATCAGGGACAAGGGTAACTATGCGAGCGGACTGTGCGACCGCTTCGATGCTTTTGCCCTCAAGGTCGGGACCTACCCAAAACAACACATCGGCATTCTGGAGGCTTTCAGCATCGGACGGACGCATTCGATAGTCGTGAGGGTTTGTCGTGCCGGTAATCAGGAGGCTTGGCGCGCCAACGCCCTCCATGAGCGCGGCTGCGATGGAGTGGATTGGTTTGATGCTTGCGACAACGCGCAAGCCTGCCTCTTGCGCGTGTGCGACGAATGCCGTGAGTGCGAGGATGATGACGAGAGGAATCTTTTTCATTTTGATTTAACTTTCATGGTTGTCACGAGTGGTGCGCCTTCTTATACTACATCTTGTTTTTTTTGCAAACTTGATGTGCAGGGTGGTATGAATACGGCGAAGGAAGATATCTTGTTGCGCGCCCGGGGCGTAAGTTTGCGTCGGGGGGGCAATGTTTTGCTGGATAGCGTTGATATAAGCGTTGGTGTCGGCGAGATCGTCACGATCATTGGTCCCAACGGGGCGGGAAAGACGAGTTTATTGCGTGTGTTGTTAGGGCTGGTGAAGCCGACGGAAGGGGAGGTGGAGCGTCGCGCCGACGTTCGGATAGGGTATCTGCCGCAACAGCCGCGCGTTGATTCACTCGTTCCGATGAGCGTTTCGCGTTTTCTCGCGATGGGAGGCTCACGCTCTAAGGATGCGATTGTTACGACTTCGCGCGAATGCGGCGTTGAAGCCCGTTTGGACGGGCCCTTGCGGAGCCTTTCGGGAGGCGAATGGCAGCGCGTTCTTTTGGCACGGGCGTTGTTGACCGAGCCGAATTTACTAATCCTTGATGAGCCGACAAGCAATGTGGATTTCGCGGGACAGATATCGTTCTACGGGCTGCTATCGGAGTTGCGCGACCGGCGCGGTTGCGGAATTTTGATGGTTTCGCATGATTTGCACATGGTGATGGGATCAACAGACATTGTCGTATGCCTCGACCGGCATGTTTGCTGCAGCGGGAGTGCCGAGGCCATTGCTCGCCATCCGGAGTATGCACGTCTGTTTGCGCCTGCAACCGCTTCAATGCTTGCGATTTACCCGCATCATCATCCCGCCGGGCACGAAAGAGAACATACGTGAGTTTCATGGGTCTTGATGATTTTTTCGTGCGTGCACTGCTTGCGGGCATCGGGATAGCGATTGTTGCGGCACCCTTGGGGTGCTTTATCGTGTGGCGCCGGATGGCATATTTCGGAGATGCAATGGCACATTCGGCATTGATAGGCGTTGCGCTGGGGATAGCCGTCGGGGTGTCGCGCCCGGCGGGAGTTGTGCTGGCGGTGGGCGTGCTGGCTGTGTTGTTTGTCGTGCTTGAGCGCAAGACCTGGATCTCGAGCGATACGGGTTTGGGGATTTTGGCGCATAGTTCCCTGGCGCTGGGCTTGGTTGCGCTGTCGCTGGCGGGGGGCAGGGGCGTGAATTATTCCGCTTATTTGTTTGGTGACATCCTTGCGGTTTCTCGTGAAGACCTGCTCCACATTTATGTCTTTGGCGCGGTCCTGCTGGCGGTTCTGCTGGCTGTGTGGCGGCCGTTGTTATCGGCAACGGTTCACCAGGATTTGGCGCAGGCGGAAGGAGTGCGCGTGTATCGGATGCGTGCAATTTTAATTTTACTGATAGCGTTGGTAATAGCATTGGCGATGCAGTTGGTCGGGGTGTTGCTGACGACATCCCTGTTAATTATTCCCGCCGCAACGGCCCGGCGTTATGCTCGTGCACCGGAATCGATGGCCTTGCTGGCGGTGTTGATAGGAATTCTGTCGGTTGTGTCGGGTCTGTATGCGTCCTTGTGGTGGGATATTCCCTCGGGTCCCTCGATAGTTTTGGCCGCGACGGGACTGTTTGCGCTTTCGTTGCTGCCGTTGCCGTTTTTCCCTTCGCCGGATTAGAAATCCCGGAGGCCACGTCCGGCCCTCGAAAATTTTTTATCGAGAATTTTCTTTATGAGTCTTGTGCCATGCGGTTGGCGGGTGCGCCGAGCCCGTCGGGCGGGGCTCGCACAAAAAACGCCCCGGCAAATCGTCGGAAATGCCGGGGCGTCCTTTGGGTTGGTCTGCAGACGGATGCCATGGGTCCATGCATCCGCCGGGAACTCAAGCTCTTTTTGCGGCGAAACCGGGAAGTTACGCAATTGCCAGCGGAAAATGGGCGGTTTTGGGAGATTTAAAAACCGCGGAAAGCGGCGCAATTTTGCGAATCGGGCGGGATTTTTGACGAAAAGCGGCAGAATTCCGAATCTTCAGCGGGCCGTTCAAATCGTTTGCAACACCTCCGGCTTTGACGATAGGGGAACACAGGTTTTCGGCGCGTGTATCCGTTCTAACTGGTGGATTGCTATTTGACATAGTGGACAAACAATCCTAAAACGTGAAAAACTAGCAAGAGAGCAGCGCAATAGACTAATAAATGCACAGCGCAATAAACGAGAAATAGCACAATGGCGGCCCCTTCTGAAAAACTGATGGATTCACTTGAGATGCTCCACAAACTGCAAGAGAGTGGAAGCGTTGCAATTCGTTCCGCCGACCTTTCCAGGACACACAGAGAGCGGTTGATAAGAAACGGTTTTTTGAAAGAAGTCCTCAAAGGCTGGTATATCGCTTCCCGTCCGGATGAGACGGGGGGCGATAGCACAGCCTGGTATGTTTCTTTCTGGCGGTTTTGCGCTGCGTATCTTAATCACCGCTTCAAAGGTGACGGCTGGTGCTTGTCTCCTGAACAATCCATCGCGCTGCACGTTGGAAACCGGGCAGTGCCGCGCCAACTGCTCGTTCGAGCGGAGAGAGCCGGAAACAATGTAACCCCCTTGCCGCATGGCACATCCTTGCTGGAGATACGCTCAAATCTTCCTTCAAGTAAGAACATGGGAGAAATAGGCGGCCTTCGGGTCTTTGCCGTTCCCGCGGCGCTCGTAGCCTGCGGTCCGCGAGCCTTTGCGCAAAATCCGACCGACATGCGAGCGGCATTATCAATGGTCAGCGATGCGTCGGAGGTCCTGGAGTTACTGCTGGAAGGGGGTCGCAGCACGGTTGCAGGACGCCTGGCAGGCGCGTTTCGCAATATCGGACAAGATCGGATTGCAGACGACGTCATAGCGACAATGCGCAGCGTGGGATACGACGTCAGGGAAAGTGATCCGTTTGACGGAGAAAAGTCCGTCAAATTTGAAGAGCGTGAACAATCACCCTATGTCGCTCGCATTCGGCTGATGTGGCAGGAGATGCGCAATGCCATCATTCAAAACTTTCCGGAATCGAGTTCCCGGCCCGTTGATGCGGGCGCATACATGCAACACGTTGAGGATGTGTACGTTACCGACGCTTATCATTCGCTCTCGATAGAAGGGTATCAAGTGACGCCGGAACTCATTGAACGGGCACGCTCGGATGATTGGAATCCGGAGCAAAATGAAGATGACCGGGAGAATTTTAACGCTTTGGCCGCGAGAGGATATTGGCAGGCTCATCAAAGCGTTCGGTCGGGCATTAAACAAATTTTGTCGGGCAAAAACGCCGGAGAAATTGCAGAGAATGACCATCGCGCCTGGTACAGGGAAATGTTTGCACCCGGCGTAGCGGCGGGTGTTCACAAACCTGCCGATTTGGCTGGATACCGGAACGGACAGGTATTCATCCGCCGTTCAAGGCACGTGCCGCCGGGCAAGGAAGCCGTCCGGGATGCCATGCCCGCTTTCTTCAAATTGCTTTCCGAGGAAGAAAACGCGGCGGTTCGAGTCGTTCTGGGGCACTTTGTTTTTGTGTATATCCATCCATACATGGATGGAAACGGCCGCATCGGCCGCTTTTTGATGAATGCCATGCTGGCTAGCGGCGGATATCCATGGACGATTGTGCCATTGGAGAAGCGTGGTGAATATATGGCGGCACTTGAAGAAGCCAGCACGAAGCAAAATATCGGTCCGTTTGCCAAATTTTTGGGCGTGCTCGTCGAAGCGGGGATGCAATCCGATACCAGGGTCGGATTCACGGGCGGAACATGACGACCACCACGAGAGCGTATGCCGGGAGAGGGGGTTCCAAGCCCCGCTCTTGGCAGGTTATAACTCTGCACCGGTCAAACCTTTTGCGATATCTTCAACTTCGGTGATATTCGGAACACGGATTTTAGGCAGGCGCTTCCGCCATCTTTTTTCGGCGGCCGAATCACCTCGAAAACCCCTCGTATAGCGCGGGTTTTTTGAAAATCTCGTCCAATCAAGTGTATAACCATCCGAATTAAAGCATTGCACTATTGTCGGAGTGTTGTATAAAATCGCCCTGTGACTTTAGTTTTTAGCAACACGAGGAGTTCTTCAATGAACCTGCATCGAGTTTCGCCCCCCGAGTTCATCCGAGGCGGTCGGCTTAGGAAAACTTCAAAAGGCCTGATTTCTTTTGCGCCGTTTCTGGTCGGTGCATCGGTGCTCGCGCTTGGCGCATTGCTTGCAACGAGTTCGCCGGTTCAGGCGGGAAGTTGCACGCTTCAGGGAACCCCCAGTGCTGCCAACGGGCATAATGTGTTGTGTTCAGGTGCAGCAGATTCAGCAAATGATAGGACCCAGACAATACAATCATCAATCGCGGGTATTGCCCTGGAAATTACGGATGACGGCACTTTCGGATTGGATGTTTCGAGCGGGCGAGGTCTTGCCGTCACAGGCGGCTCGTCGGGCACTTCTGTCACTGTCAATGTCGATGGCGATATCAGAGCGAACAACCAAGCTGTCTATGTAAAACAAGAAGGAACCGGTGCGGTTTCCGTCACGACAGGCGGAACCATTACTTCGTCTGCCATGAGAGGCATCGATATCATCACGGCTGCGGGAACAACGGGCGATGTGACCGTCACAGCAAATGGCGGTATTACGACCCAGGCAACGGGACCCAGCGGGACCGGCATCTTTGTTGATCAAAACGGAACCGGCAAGGTTTCCGTTACGACAAGCGGCGAGATCAATGTCGGCGGCGACTCGGGCATTTATGTCATCACGGAATCCGCAACGACGGGTGATGTTGAAATCACCGTGAATGACGATGTCATCGGCAGGACCGGCATAGGCACCACCAGCTCCGGCACCGGCAATGTTATCATAAACGTGAACGCAGTCGTTAGCGCCACCACCAGCAGCGCAATCGTCACTGCGGGCAGGGGGGACCACAGAATCATCTTTGGAGACGGAGGTAATATTGGCAGCGGCGACGGTATACAGATTACCGCCAGTTCGGGAACCGCGACTCTTGAGTTCGCCGGAACGGGAAGCGGCAATCGCTTCACCTTCGAAAACAACAAAATCAACGGCATAGATGAAATTGTCAAATCGGGATCGGGAACCTGGACATTCGACGGGTTCCAGAGCACCAACAGCACGCAAACAATCGCCGTCAATTCGGGCAGACTTGTCCTTGATATCGATAATACGGGAGGCGAGGACACCTTTTTCTTCACGAACACAAGCCCGGGTGTGACTGTCGCTGACGGTGCAGTCCTCGAAGTGGCAAGCCCTCTTGTTCTTGATAGCTATGTCACCGGAGGAGGGACCGGAGAGGATGTGACCCTGACGCTTTCCGGCGTCCTCGAACTCACCGGTACAAGTTCCAGCCTCACACTCGATGCACTCGAGGGAACGGGCGGGGAAGTTAATATTGACGTCGATTTTTCAGGCGGAGACGCGGACCTCAGTGCGCCGCGGCTTATTGTTACATCCGCAACCGGATCAACCGCCGTTAATATTCGATCCGTTGGCGGATTCCCGGAAATCCCCGAAGGCGAGGAAGACGAGGAAAGTAGAACAGTCAGCATCGGCAACCTCATCCAAGTCACCGGAACCGCCACCGCCAGCGCTTTCGTCCCGGGAAGGGCGCTCAACAGAGGGTTTCGAGTTGCCAATCTCGTCCATGATGATTCTTCCGGAGAAAACGTCTGGATGGTTGTCGTCGAAGCAACAAGAGATGGATCAGGAACCATCGAGCAGGCGCTCTACGAGTCGCTTCCCGCCGTGCTCACACAGTTTGCATCTCTCCAGTCCTACCAGCAGCGGCGTCAAGGCAGGCGGCACGACGGGGGCGTTTGGGCGAGAGTCTCGAACGTTTCTGCCGGATTCGAACCTATTTCCACCTCCCTTGCAACATACGAAATCAAGGACTCCGTCGCGGAGTTCGGTGTTGACGTCCCGCTTCGTGCCGAGCATGCCGGCAATTTCACCGTGGGCGCAAACGTAGCCTTCGGCGATGCCACGGCTGAAATTGCCGTTCCCGGCAGCACGGGCGAGATCAAGACGGGCGTTTTCAAGGCGGCCATCTCGGCGAACTGGGAATTTGACGGCCCTTATGTGGACGGGCAATTGCAATACGCAGTGTTCAACAATGACGTCAAAGCGGATGAGAAACTCGACTCCACGAATGCGACCGCATATTCGGGAGGGTTGGAAGTCGGCTACGGCATGGACCTTGGGAATTTGCGCGTGGCTCCGTTGGCGCGGCTGCTGTGGGCGAGCGTTGATTTTGAAGATTTCACGGGTCCCGCGGGCACGGAGATCGTGCTGGATGACGGCGTTGTTGTTACGGGCATCGCGGGCGTCGGGGTGGAGTATGACTGGAACGGCGCGTTGTTCCAGGGCATTTCCTCCGCCGACATTCTTCTGCGCGGACGCGCCGGCGTTCTCGTGCCTGTGGACGGCGATGTTAACACCCGGGTTGGCGGGATGGAATTTATCTCCGAGCGGAAGGAGCCGGCCTTTGATGCCGGCCTCGGCGCGACCTATGTATGGAACGGTTACGCGCTCTCGGCGGACGTTTCCACCCGTCAAGGCGAAGAAGTTGAAGGGTACACCGGAAACGTAGGGTTCAAATACAAGTTCTAATCAAACGAAGTTATTGTTCCTGGAAAACGGGGACGCAGTAACGCCCGCGGAAAAGCGGCGTTGCACTTCGTTTCCGCCGGTTCCGTTGTTATGTGGCAAGGCGGTCGAGTGCGCGGGTGTATCTTTTGACAAGGCTGTCGCAACCCGTCGCTTCGCTTTTGCGAAGATTTACGCGAAGATCGCACTGTTTAACGAAGCGGGCAACGCGGGTCCCGGATGCTACGCGCTCGATATAATCAGCATATATTTCACCTTTCCTGCGGGTGAGTTCCAGAACCGCCCCGCGAATTTCATCCGAGACGGGAAGCGTGGCGGCGTATGCTTCGGGTTCCATGTCGGCAGGGCAGCAGTCTTCGACGACATCGTGAAGAAGCGCGACTTCTTGTTCCAGGTCGCCGCCACCGGCGCGGCGAACTTCTTCTCGGACGGAATGGCTGTGCGCTACAAGCGCATCGGCATCGGTGTCATCGAGACAGGTGCGCGCTTCACGAAGGAGAATATCGTTAATTTTACGGTTCATTGCGGCTCTTAAAAATCCGGCCAGGATTGCCGCGGAAGATTCATGTCGTGGGGCAGGGGGTCGTATTTGTCCTTCAGGGATTCGGCACGCCACTTCTTGAAAGACGGGTGCGACAACATTGCCCGGCAGTAATCGAGCGCGCTTTCGGATACGGGGAGCCTGTATCCGATGATGCGCGCCGCAACCGGCGTGAAGAAGGCCTCGGTTGCGCAGTAGTCGCCGAAGAGGTAACCGCCCTGTGCGCCCGAGATGCCCCGTGCGTGCGCCCAGATTGTTTCCAGGCGTTCAAGATCGGCACGCACGGAATCGGAAGGGACGAAACCGTCCCAGACGCCGTGGAGCTGCATGGCGCAGGCGTCCCGCAGCGGCGCGAAACCGCTCGCCATCTCGGCGCACAGCCACCGCGCGACCGCACGCCCGGACGCGTCTGCCGGCCAAATGCCTGCGCCGGGGTGCCGCTCGTTGAGGGTCTCGGCGATGGCGAGCGATTCCGAGAAAACGGTTCCGTCGGGCAAACGCAGGCTCGGAACGAGACGCGCGGGCGCTATGGGTTCCATGTCCTGTTTGAAACTGTCGGAATAAAGCCCGACTTCATGGATTTCGCAGGGGATGTTGAAAGGGTCGAACAGGAGCCATCCGCGCAACGACCAGCTCGAAAACATTCTATCGCCGATGTAAAGCGTGTAACTCATGAGTCTTTGATGCGTTTGACCGCCTCGCACATGTTGGAGAGTTTTGCCCGTGCGGTTTCGCGCGGAAGCATGCCGAGACCGCAATCGGGAGCAACGCCAAGTCGTTCGGGATTGATGTGGTTGAGCGCATCGCGCAAACGCGTTTCGATCTCGTCAACGCCTTCGGTGCGCGACTTTGCGATGGCGACGGCGCCGAAGATGACCTCGGTTTTGGCGAAGCGTTCAAGCAGGGCGAGGTCGTTGTGCCGGTGCGCGTCTTCCAGGGAAACGGCATCGAGCACGCTGTCGTCAAGGGCTTCCGCAAGCGCGAAGTACGAGGACGGAGGCGCTTTCGGGTAGTCGGGATTATCGAGCCGGTCGGGATATCCGCAACACATATGCGAGACTTTTCGCGCGTCCGCTCCGATGCCGTGGAAGCACCGCTCGAGGTTTTCGATGCCGAACGCAAGCGCATGTTCGGGCCTTCGCGCGAACAGGGGTTCATCGATTTGAATGTACCGGCAGCCGGCATCGGCAAGCCGCTTTGCTTCGACATTCAGCGCGCTTGCTATGTCTTTGCCGAGCGCGGCCTCGTCGTCGTAGTGTTTGTTGACGACGGTATCGGCGATGGTCATGGGGCCGGGCAGGGTGGCTTTGACCGGGTGCGCACTGCAATCCTGTGCGGCCTTCCAATCATTGACGAGAAAGGGTTCGGCCGCTTCGATCTTCGCTTGTATTACAGGCAGCAATGCCCGGTAGCTGCCTTCGCGCAGGACTTTTTCCTCGGTTTCGCGAAAGGAGATGCCCTGCAAATGGCGGCAGTGGTAATGGATGTAGTTTTCCCGCCGCACCTCCCCGTCGGTGACGACGTCAACGCCTGCATCGATTTGGTCGGCGATGACTTCCTTCGCGGCGCGCCGGAAGAGCGTTTCGGCGTCTTCACCCAGCGTTTCGAGTTCGTTCTCGTATCTTGCGGTCGGCGACGATGTGTCCGGTCCCTGCGGAACGGAGAACCAATCGGAAATGTTGAGGTATTCGGGTTTGGGATAGGAGCCGATGGTCGTGGTCTCAAGACCGTGCGTGCGCCCCATGCTAGAGGCCTTTTTCGGCGGCGAGTTGCGCGGCGATCTTTCTCTCTTCGGCGCGTTTGCGCAGTTCAATGGCCGTTGCGCCGACAAGCGTGATGAGAATGATAAGCACGGCGAGGGCGGAAATGGACGGGTCGGTTCCCAGCCGCACCTTTCCCGCGAGCACGGTCGTGAGCGTGCTCTCGGATACGATGGTGAAGACGGTCGTGTTGTAGTTCTCGAACGACGTAAGGAAAGCAAGGACGATTGCGGCGAAGACGGCCGGGCGCAGGAAGGGGATGAGAATTCGGAAGAACACCCTGAGATGCGATGCACCAAGATCAAGCGCGGCTTCCTCCTGTGCGCGGTCGAAGCGCTGGAGTCGCGCAATGAAGATGAGCATGCAGAAGGTCGAGATGAAGCTGGTTTGTCCGAGGATCGAGAGAAAGATTCCGTCGTAGAAGAACGTGTCCCACTCGGCATCGAGTGCGGTGCCGAGTCTGTCCCAGAAGACGAGGGTTGAGATGCCGATGATGACTCCGGGCGTGAGCATCGGGGAGAGAACGACGGCGTAATAGATGCTTCGCGCCCGCTTGTGCAATTGCGACATGATGATGGCGGCGGCGAGTCCGATGGGAACCGAAAGGACGACTACGCCCGCGCCGATAATGAGGCTGTTTTGGAATCCGCGCACGAGGTCCGTGTCGTTGAAGAGCTTATTAAACCACTCGAGGGTGAATCCGCTCCACGGGACGGCCGTGGGGTATTTTTCGGTGTTGAAGGCGGAAATCCCCATGAGCACGAGCGGCCCGAACAGATACGCAAAGAACAGCGCAACATAAAAGAGCGTCATCACGCGCGTGAGTGCCGCGGAACTCATTTGGCGATTTCTCCCAGCGAGACGCGGAAGACCCGCATCATCGCCAGCACAAAGACGATGCAGGCGGTGAGCAAGACGAAAGCGTAGGCGGCGCCTTGCGGCCAGTTCCCACCGGTGTAGAACCACTGGTAAATGACCTGCGTGAACCACAGGCTTGACGGACCTCCGAGGATTTGCGGGGCGGCGAGGGCTCCCGCGGTGAGCATGAAGACCATGGTGCATCCGGAGGCAATTCCGGGTTTGGCGTGCGGGATGACGACGCGCCAATGGATGCGCCACCACGGCGAGCCGAGGTCGCGGGCGGCATCGACTTGGTTGTGGTCAAGGCTTTCGATGGCGTTGTAGAGCGGGAAGATCATGAGCAGCATGTAGGCGTAGGCGAGTCCGGTATAGAGCGCGACGTCGGCTTTTATGAATTCAACGGGTTCGGACACGATGCCCAGGTTAATGAGCGCGAAGTTGATGGGACCGTTCAGCCCGAACAGGATTCGGAAGGCGAAGGCGCGCAGGATTTCATTGACCCAAAACGGCAGGATGAGGCACAGGATGAGAATCCGCGCCTTGCCGCCGGAGGCGACCTGCGTCATGTAGTAGGCGATGGGGTAGCAGATGACGAGATTGAGGATCGTAACGAGAACGGCCGCCCAAATGGTTCGAAAGAAAACTTCGAGATGCAGCCAGTTGAAAGCGTTCGGGTTTCCCTCGGCGCCGAAGAGGAGGTATTGGTAATTTTTCAGCGTGCGAACGTCTTCCTCGGTTCCGATTTTCGATGGCGGGAGATTGAACCGGAAGGAGAAGTCGAGCATGTAGAGTTGCGGCAGAATGATGAGAACGGCGATCCAGAAGATTACGGCGGTGAAGAGGTAGACGGAGATTGTCACGCCGTTGCGCCGGATAAATTCGGCAAAGAAGTCGCTGACCCTACTCATGCGCGAGCTCTCCCTGGGGCAGGGCGATGGCGCGGTCGGGGGAGAAGTGGACGGTCGCTTCTTCGCCGGGAGAGATGCCGAGGGCTTCCTCCTGGGATGTCGAGAAGGAGATGTGCCGTTCGCCTTGGGAGTTGGCGAGATGGATGTGGGAGGCGAAGCCTTCGAATTCCTTGGCGAGGACTTTGCTCTTGAGGGCGTTTCCTTGCGTGCCGGCGCCGAGCTGGAGGATTTCGGGGCGTACGAACAGGACGGCCTGGTCTCCGACTTTGAGACCGGCGGGGTTGCGTCCTCGCAGTGCTCCGAAGATGGTTTCGACGGCCGCATGGCCGGCATCGGCGGAAGCGACCCGTCCGGCGAAGGCGTTGTTCTCGCCGACGAAGGATGCGACGAAGGGCGTCTTCGGATTTTCGTAAATGTCGGGACCGCTCCCGATTTGCTGGATGACCCCCTGTGACATGACGGCGATTTGGTCGGACATGATGAGGGCCTCGCCCTGGTCGTGCGTGATGTAGATGAAAGTGATGCCGACGCGCTGCTGGATGGCGCGCAGTTCCGTCCTCATGTGCTGGCGAAGTTTGAGGTCGAGGGCGGAGAGGGGTTCGTCGAGGAGCAGCACTTCGGGTTCGACGGCAAGCGCCCTCGCGATGGCGACGCGCTGGCGTTGCCCTCCGGAGAGTTCGGAGACGAGTTTTTCGCCCTGGTTGGGAAGGGCAATGAGTTCGAGAAGCTCCTGGGCGCGTTCGCGTCTTTGCGCCTTGGGAACTCGGCGGACTTCAAGTCCGAAGGCGATGTTTTCCCAGACTTTCATGAGCGGGAAGAGCGCGAGGTTTTGGAAGATGAGGGCCGTGGGCCTGTTATTTGGAGGGATTCCGGCCATATCCTCCCCACCGATTCGCACATGCCCCTCGGAAGGGTCAAGGAATCCGGAGATGGCGCGCAAAATGGTGGTTTTTCCGCACCCCGAAGGCCCCAGGAAACTGAAGAAACTACCGGCGGGGATTCGCAAATTTGCGTCGCTCAGCGCGATAAAATTGCCGAATCGGATGGTTAGGTGGTCAAGCTCAACGTCTGCGCTCATTTTGTCCCTCCCGTGTTTTGTCTGCTTTTTCGGTGTGCGCAATGGTAGCGGAAATTTACCTCAAAGGGAAGCGATGACCTGAAAATTTCTCGAAAAACCCGTAATAGTCCTGGACATAACAGGGGAATTATGCCACGATTGTCCGTCTAGTATCCCCTCAATCCAACAAGTGAGTGAAAGAGAAAAACATGAAAACCAAAGACAAAACACTGCCGCGTCTGTCGCGGCGCAAGGTCCTCAAGACCGGAGTTGCCGCCGGCGTCATCGCCTCGGCTCCCCTCTACGTTAAAAACGCTTTCTCCCAAAGCGGCGAGTTGAACATCTACATGTGGTCGGACTATCTCCCGCAAACGTTGCGTGACCAGTTCAAGGAAGAAACCGGAGTTACCATCAACTTCACCGGAATCGGATCCAACGAAGAACTCATCAACAAGATGAAGGCCACCAAGGGACGAGGCGCGGACATCGTCACGCCGACCAACATGCGTTCCCCCCAGTGGGAGCCCCTCGAATTGCTGCAAGCCTTCGATCTCTCGCGCGTGCCGACCCAGAATGTTAATGGGGGAATGCTCGTCGTCGGTGAAGAGGAATGGAACTTCGGCGGAAGCGGTTCGCACTGGCTTCCCCACATATGGGGAACCGAAGCCGTCGCATGGCGCACGGACCAATGGTCTCCCGACGGGGGCGTGCCCTCCTACGGAGATGTCTGGGCGGAAGATGTTTCCGGCAAGATGATGGGGCGCCCCCACTCCATGATGGTGGGCGCGGGCCTCTACATGGAGACCATCGGCGAACTTGAACCCGGAGACATGAGGCGCGCTTACGGCAGCGAGGAAGCCATGCGCCCCATTTGGCGGAAGGTCACCGATTGGGTGGTTGCCCGCAAAAGCCATGTCGGAAAATTCTGGAACGATGCCGACGCGCAAAAGAGCGGCTTCCTGCAGGAAGGAATGGTCATCGGACAGACTTGGGACGGGCCTACTCTCGCTATGAAGACCGAAGGACAGCCTGTCACCTATCAAGCGCCGAAAGAGGGCGCTCTTGCGTGGATCGATGGACTCGCGCTTCCCAAGGCGGCACGCAACCTTGATGAAGTTTACGCTTTCATCGAGTTCATGTACCGGTCCGAAGTCGGAGGTGAAACCGCAAACAAAACCGGGTACAACTCGGCAGTGAACGGTTCCGATGCTTTCCTCTCGGAGGACTCCAAGAACAACTTCTCCGAGGCTTATCCCGGGGATGCTCTCGACAACCTCTGGCCTTGGCCCACGGAGCCGGCCTGGTATGCCAGCATTCGTTCCGAGTACCGCGACGAGTTTGTCGCCGCGTAAATCGGACGATAGAGCCAATTCGAAGGGCGTCGGAGAAATCCGGCGCCCTTTTTTGTCTATGGCAATAAAGGCCGGCCTTGAGAATGCATCGGCACA
>JAPOUT010000085.1 GCA_026708545.1 Hyphomicrobiales bacterium | reverse complement strand
GGCATCGACATCGTGGCGGAACTCACCGGTCATTACAGTCTCGACAAATACAACAAATGGCATAGGGCTGCCCTGGCGGGCGTGCAATATTATCTTCTCAAATCCGGTCCGGTGACATCAAATGTGGTGGAGGGCGGCGCTTTTTGGTTTGCCGACAAGTCCCGCAAGGTTCCTGACCTACAGTTCCACTTTCTTGCCGGGGCGGGCGCCGAGGCCGGCGTGCCGAGCGTGCCGCCCGGGTCGTCCGGTATCACGCTAAACTCCTACACGCTTCGTCCGAAGAGTCGTGGCACTGTACGGCTGGCCTCCTCGGATCCCGCCGCGCTGCCGGTCATTGATCCGAATTTCCTTGCCGAACCGGACGATTTAAAAACCTCGGCCGAGGGCGTGAAGATTAGCACCGAGATTTTCCGCCAACCCAGTTTGCAAAAATACATCAAGCGCATTCGGTTTCCCGATGACAATGTAAAGACGCAGGAGGATTTCGAGGCTTATGCCCGGCAGTACGGACGAACTTCCTACCACCCGACCTGCACCTGCAAGATGGGCGTTGACGAGACGGCGGTGGTGGACCCCCGCCTGCGCGTGCGGGGACTCGAGGGTATTCGAATTTGCGACAGCTCCGTCATGCCGAGCCTTATCGGTTCGAACACCAACGCCGCGACGGTTATGATTGCGGAGAAAGCCAGCGATTTAATTCTCGGCGTTTCTTCAATCGGAAATTAGGGCGAAACTTCTTTTTTGGGGGGAAGGAGCGCGGTGCTGTATTTCCAACATTTTCCTCCTAGATGCTCACATCCCTCCGGCATGTAAACCTCTTTAGTAGGAATTGTTAAGCGCCTAAAGAGATAGACGGACGAGAGGCTGTTTCGTTCCTTAGGAGTTTAATCCAATTATCATCCTCTCGCCCGCCCGTTTGGTGTTGAATCCTTTCGATTATTCTCCGTTCCAGTTTGAAGTTTATTCTAGGGTAATGGTTTGTTCCACGGTACTGCCAAGTACCAAGCCTGTTGAACCTGCCGAGGCAATGGTAATGGAGATAGTGACGTTGTCCTTTCCTCCAACTGAAGCAAGGTCTATTTGGCTACTAGTACTGTTTGCAGAAATTGTGGCTTGGCAAGTATTACTAGCGATGGTGTCACATTGTGTTGTATCCACAAAAACCTGATACTGAGATCCATAATCCAACGTGGTTTGCGCAACAATATTCAGTGTGACATCTTCGTTAAGAGCTTCACTCAATTCAATCCTCATTTCCGATACCTGACCAATCCTGATTCTCCTGTTTTGATCCGGATTGTTGCCGCGGTCCTGAATATAATTTAATGAAACTGTCGGCGGTGGGACGTCTTCGATGGTGAAACTCAAGCTTGACGGACTTCCTTCTATCACAACTGTCGAATCCGGAGAAGTAATATCAATTTCAACGGTAAAGGTCTCAGGGGTCGACTCAACATTCGAGTCCGTATTGACGTTGACCGTTGCCGTGGCAGATCTTTGACCTGCCGTTATAGTGATTTGACAACTCGTTCCGGTTGCAGTGTTACAATCACTGCCGTTGTTCAGGTGCCAATCCATGCCAGTCCCGTAGTCTGCTGCTCCGCCTTCCAAAAGATTGATAACGACATCTTCGGTTACCGTCTCGGTTAAGGTGGCTGTTAGAGTTGCACTTCCGCCCTCTGCGATGCTGGTGCTTGTGGCACTGATAGAAACAGCCGGCAATGGCGGATCCTCAGGAATGGTAAGAGTGAAAGGACCACGAGGCAGCAAATCCGTATTGGCAGGAGAATCAATCACCATGGAAAGAATTATGCTCTCAATAGGTTCGTTAGTGCGTCCGTCCTCGTTAATGGTAATCACCACATCACCGCTTGGACTGAGTTGCCCGGCTGTTATGACTACCTGGCAATCGGTTCCCTCAACAGAATCACAATTGCCGCTGCCGTTATTCAACACCCAGTCGCCATCTGTTCCATAAGTTGCGGTGCCGTCTCCAATGAGATTAATAGTGACATCCTCTGTCAACACTTCGCTCAACTGGACATCCACAGCTATTGTGCTGCCTTCTGCAATTGTCTCGTTTCCGGTGCGAACGATCGAAACGCTCGGCACACCCACACGCTCCTCATA
>JAPOUT010000067.1 GCA_026708545.1 Hyphomicrobiales bacterium | reverse complement strand
ATTTGCAGTTCGCCTTTGAAAGGGATGTAGTGCGTTTGGGAAGCACTATCGGCTACTGGGAATATGACGGGGGAGAAGACGTCGAAGATGAGTGGAAAACCTCGATTGGATTGGATTTCGGTGTTCGGATTCTGCCAGGTGTTTTTGCGGAAGCCAGTTGGGAACGTCACAAGGACGACACTGTGCTTGATGAACGTATTTTTGCTGGCCTGGCTTTCAAGTTCTCTTTGCCCGACTTTGAGGGGGCGAGCTATGGAGACGGGTCAATGTCGGCAAACCTGTATAAAATTGTCGATCGAGAGAAGCGGATTCTGTATGAGGAGCGTGTAGCAGGTCCAAGAGTTTCGATTGCTCGCACAGGAAACGAGACGGTTGAAGAAGGCGGTGACCCGATAGCTGTGGACATCCAACTGAGCGAAGCATTGACGGAAGAGGTGACCATTAATCTCGTTGGAAGCGGCACTGCGACATATAATGACGATTATACAGTATCGGTCGGTGGAACGGATTGCCCTATGGTCACAGAAACCAATTGCCAAGTGACCATAACCGCAGGGCAGCTCAGTCCCGGCGGTGACGTGGAAATTGCCATCAATGATGACGGACGCACCAATGAACCGGACGAGAGCATTGTTCTTTCCATGGTCGTTGCTTCTCCTGCCGATACGGACTTGCTGCCTCGTGGTTCTTTCTCTCTTACTATCCCTGCCGACCCGCCATTGCCTACGGTCTCTTGGGGCGTCGATTCCACTTCCATCACAGAGGGAAACACGGCGATAATTATGTTCACTTTGAGCGAAGAGCTTGAAAGCGATGTAACACTTAATCTTTTACAAGGCGGCGCGGCAACATACGGCACCACTGACGATTGGCATTTAAGTGTTGGCGGAGTCGATTGCGAAATGGCAGGAGTTACCAATCCATGCGAAGTCATTATTACTGCCGGGGCTACAACCGCCACGGCAACGGTCAATGTCAATACGGACGCAAATGTTGAGTCGACGCCGGAAACTTTCACTGTTTCCGTTCTAATTGATTCGGGAAACACAAGCATCGTGACAACCGGAAACTCGTCAACTTTGAATTTCACCATCGAAGACGTCCCGCCGCCGACCGTCCAGATATCTTATACCGGTAGCACAAATGTTCATGAGACTACCGATCCAAGCCTAACAATTACCCTAAGCGAAGCCCTGCAATCGAACGTAACGATAGATATTGTTGATAACGGCAGTACAGCGACTTATGGAACATCAAGAACAGCGAGTGACTGGGCTGTGTTCCTTATAGACGGCCAACCGCCTTGCAGCAGCCTCGCAGTGGGTTCCTGTCGAGCCACAATTACAGCGGGTATGACGAGTTTCCGTGTGGGTGTCCGCATATTTTCGGCTGACGGGTCCCCCGAGCCCCTTGAAACCATCAGTTTCTCCATCTCCATTGCCGATGCGGGTTCGACAGGCTTGGTACTCGGAAGCCCAACGGATTTGATGATCAACATAGATGCACACTAGATTCCAATCAAAATGCCCGTCTATACTCCCCTGCCATAGAGGACAACCATCAGCACTCATGGATGCGCATTCGGCGTTTAGAAGCATCCAGTCATAAGCAACAAGGTCAGCAGAGATGAGGAGACGGCGAAGGAATTGTTTAGGTAAAGTTTAAAGGAGACTTTCCGGTGTCATTCCCTCTCCTTCTGTTTAGGCGGTTGGAAATTCTTGTGGATGATTTGGAGTCTATTGTGCGGTCAGCATAACGGTCGAAGAAGTTCCCGTTGTCAAACCTGTCGAACCCGCTGAACCAACTCCAAGAGTAACCATGATGGTTTGTTCGCTGGCGAGGAGTTCAGAGTCCACAAGCACATCAACGACGGTGTGCCCCATCGGAATATCGATTTCACAGCCCGTGCCAGTAATATCATCATCTAGACAATCCGTAGACCCCCTGGAAGGAAAACTAGCGGCAGGATTCGAATTTTCCGGAAGGACAAGATATCGCAAACTCCAAGTTCCCGCTCCACCATTCTTAGAGAAAGCCGCCGTTCCGCCAGCAACAAGGGTCACCGTGACAGCTTCGCTGAGAGATTCACTCAAGTCAATCCTCATACGAGCACTGTCAGTGGGAGCAATCATTCCGCTTCCAGTGTAATTTAACGAGGCGGTGGGC
>JAPOUT010000033.1 GCA_026708545.1 Hyphomicrobiales bacterium | reverse complement strand
CCGGCGAGTGGAAAACTCCGACGCCCTATATGCGAATCGTTCCGCAGCCGAAAGACTAAGTCCGCCGTCTGGCAATCTTCTTAAATCTCTCGCAGAACCGCCTGTATTGCCCTGAGAGACATCCGATTCGGTCTCCACGGCCACCGATATGTTCGACGATTATAGAGTTGATTGCCCAAAACACGGAAAACCCGCCATTTCCCATCGATTCCTAGACCACAATACGTAGTATTAGTAGTTTGCTGAGGGGACAGCCCTGCCGAATCGCCTGTATTGACGCTTCCGGTCGTCTCATCCACATTCTCCCCGTTTCCATGCGTATTCGGATTCCGGGAGCGTCTACGCGCCTGTTTTATGGCTTCGGCAAGAATGTAACGAACTTCGGATCGTGTAAAGATTTCTTTCTTCATGCCTGTATTTATACTTGCGAATCGGCCATTGACGATTCGATTCTACCAGTCTAAAATGGTGGATATGGCTATTGATATAGTCGAATGTAAATAAAAATAAACAAAGGAGTAGAAACATGAAAACGATACTGACAATAACAACTTTCGCAATTGCCGTGATGGTCTTTGCGTTCAATGCAAATCCCGTAATGGCAAAAGGAGAGGGTTGCCCTGAAGGGCAAGTGTCCACTTATGGAGGGGGTTGTACAACGAAAAGGGTGCCTGGAGAGCGCAGACCTAATCCGGATGAAAGAGTTCGAGAAAACAACGACAAGTGGATGAAGTGTCTCGCAGGCGTGCGACTAGGGCAAGAAAGGGAAGAGGATTGCAACAGAATATTCGGTCAAATTGACGAAGTTCGTGATCCCGACCAAGCAGGTGAAAGGGATGTTGCCGATTCAGGTAACGATGGTCCCTCTTCGGCAGCCCAGGAAAGCGACCAGTAATGGCGTAAACCCCTGACCGCATCCATCAATTGGATGCACGAATCAAACCCCCCGATTCTGTTAGGTCAGAGTCGGGGGTTTCTTTTAGGAACCCCCCCTGGCCGAAAGAAATATTCACACGAAAAAAGGTTGGGGGACGATGCTCAACTGGCATTTAGGCAAACACACCTTTTATTGAAGAATGTAACGTTAAGATTTTCAAAAATGTTAACCCGTCATGCGAAAGGCATCGATGCAACCCGACCCGCAAATCCTGTTAGAGCTCCACCCGAAGCATAAACAAACACTTCCAGGATTTTTTCACCGTCATGCCCCTTGCATTCGGGAACTTCTCTCTCCGCTCCCTTTGCTTATGGCTGTTTATGTTTGACACCAGCCCGTCCGTAGTCGCCTCATCAACCTCGATCTTCAATGGTTGAAAAAAACGGCGGTTTTTCATATTCCGGTCATTCCAATGTATCGTCCTCTTTTCTTGAGGGCGGATAAAACCAAGTTAATCCTGCGGGACTTCGGCGGATATGAATTCTAAAACGCTTGTCGAAACGTAAGTTTCCCCGGGACGGGTGACCCGGGAGGGAAACGACGTTTCATTTACCGCGTTGGGCCAGGCTTGCGGTTCAACGGCCAGATAATCGCGCCCCGCATGGTCGCGTGTGTAGACTTGCAAGCCTTGCTGGTCGGTGGCGAGTTGCAATTGCAGGCCGCCGCTCCCGCAGAGTTTTACAACCTCCCGCAACCCTTCTCCCTGCAAGCAGAAGTTATGGTCAATGATACGGTTTGTAATTTTCCCGGGCGCCCGAAAGTCAAATTCGGTGTTTTTCACTTCTTGCTGCTTGCCGGTGGGCAGTTTCTCCCCGTCCGTCGGCAAATAGCTGTCGGCGCGGATTTGCAAGCGGTGCCCGTCAATGCGCTTCGATCCGTCAAGATTGATATAAAGATGGGGCGCGAGGTTGAAGTAATTCGGGCGCGGCGAGTCGGCCGCGAGCGTAATCAGGAGCCGGTTGCCTTCCAGCGCATAACAAGCGCGAAACTTCGAAGGTCCGGGAAAGCCCATGTGCCGGTCCTCGATCGCGACGCTGAAAGCGACGGAATTTTCCAGAACCTCTCCGGGTTCCCAATCCAGTTCGGACAAGCCTTCCGATCCGCCGTGCAGGCAGTTTCTTCCCTCGTTTTGATTAAGCCGGAACAATTCTCCGTCAATTTCGAAGCGGGCGCCCGCAATCCGGTTGGCAATCGGCCCAACCACCGTGTTTTCGTAATGGCAGGAAGCATGGCGGTCCGGGCAAGCGGACAGCAGGTCGAGATCAAGCGGTTTGTAAATTAATCGCGCAATCGCCGCGCCGCGTGCATGAAAGGCTGCACGCAGGCAATCGGTTTCGAGCCAATGCACTAGCGGATTCGCTCATTGCTCTTGGCATCAAAAACATAAACGTCTTCCGCCTTGAATCTAACGCCGACTTCGTCGCCGGATTTCGGCGTTTCCGGTGATTTGTGTTCGATGATGAGGCGCTCGTTGTTTTTCGCGGCCGCGTAGATGTATGTCACGCCGCCGAGGCGCTCGACAAAGTCAACGGTCAGTCCCTTGCCTCCGGTGTCTACCTGCAAATGTTCGGGACGAATGCCGACCAGAATGTCGCCCGATGCCGATTGGGGCGCATTGATGTCGTATCCCGCCAGGGCAGGGCAGTTCGCCCGGCCGGATGCTGCATCGGCGCTCAGGAAGTTCATCGAAGGCGAACCGATAAAACCGGCAACGAATTTATTGTTGGGGTCGGTGTAGATGTCCATTGGCGATCCGGCTTGCTCGATCACGCCGGCGCGCAGGACGACGATCTTGTCGGCAAGGGTCATGGCTTCGACCTGGTCATGGGTCACATAAATCATGGTTGCGCCGATTTCGCTGTGAAGCCGCGCAATTTCAACCCGCATATCGACGCGAAGTTCGGCATCAAGATTGGAAAGCGGTTCGTCGAACAGGAAAACCTCCGGGTCGCGAACCAGCGCCCGCCCGATTGCCACGCGCTGGCGCTGCCCGCCCGAAAGGGATTTGGGCTTGCGCGACATGTAGGGCTCAAGCTTGAGAATTTTGGCAACTTCGTCCACTTTGCTTTTTATGGCGGCCTTGTCGGCGCTTTTCACGCGCATGCCGAATCCCATGCTCTTCATGCGCAGACCGAACCCCATGTTCTCCTCAACGGTCATATGGGGATAAAGCGCGTAGGTTTGAAACACCATCGCAATGCCGCGGTCCGCCGCATCAACGTGGGTGACGTCCCGTCCCCCGATGCGGATTTGTCCTTCGCTGGTTTCTTCAAGCCCGGCGATCATTCGCAGAAGGGTGGACTTGCCGCAGCCCGAAGGCCCGGCAAAAACGCAAAACTCCCCCGGCGCGATTTCAAGATCAACGCCATGGATGACCTGCATGGCTCCATAGCGCTTCACGACTTTTGTTAACGTTACGCCTGACATGTCCTTACCTGATGCATACGTTAGATTGCCCCAAATATCACGGATTGGCAAAAACGGCGGAAATTCGCACTGTTTTCCGGCTTTTTCCGGCTTTTACATGCCGCTCCTGTAATTTTGGTTGATTCGTTTTGCCAATCGGGCATAATCACCGCATCACCCCATTACTCGGTAATCGGAACCAGCGCCAATCACTTATCGCCGGGTCCGGTTGTGAAATCAAGGAGATAATCAATGACAAAACTTTCCACCATTCTTACAGGATTGCTGATGAGCGTGGCCGTTTCGTCGGTCGCGATGGCCGAGGACTTGGTCATCAACTTCGATGATCCCAATCCCGCGCCGA
Organism: Hyphomicrobiales bacterium; assembly: GCA_026708545.1. GTDB lineage: Bacteria > Pseudomonadota > Alphaproteobacteria > JAPOUT01 > JAPOUT01 > JAPOUT01. Next base: position 17,491 of record JAPOUT010000033.1, on the reverse strand, counting down.
AAGAGGGATTTGAAGCGGCGGTTGCCGCCTTCGAAGCGGCGCATCCCGATGTTAACGTCATCGTAAACATCAACGACCGCGAAGCGCATAAAACCGCCATCCGAAATTTCCTCTCGGCGAACGCGCCCGACATTACCGCATGGTATCCGGGAAACCGCATGGCGCCGTTCGTTGATGCCGGACAGTTCGAGGACATTTCCGACCTCTGGGCGTCCGATTCGAACCTTTCAAGAAATTTCGAAGCAATCAAGCCGACGATGACCCGGCACGGTAAGCAATGGGGTGTGCCCTATTCCTATTATCAATGGGGTGTTTACTACCGTTCCGACATTTTTGAGGAGAACGGTATCGAGGTTCCGACAACATGGAACGAGTTGCTGGGCGCATGCGACAAGCTTAAAGCGGCCGGCATCACGCCGTTTACCATCGGCACGAAATTTTTGTGGACGGCGGCCGGCGTGTTCGATTACCTGAACCTCCGCACCAACGGTTACGACGTTCACAACGCGCTGACCGCGGGCGAGATCAAATACACCGACGACCGCATCAAGGCGGCTTTTGAGAATTGGGAAACCATGCTCGACCGCTGTTCCTTTGTTGCCAACCACGCGACCATGTCGTGGCAGGACGCGATAGCCCCCTTCGCCAACGGCGAGGCCGCAATGTACGTCATGGGTAACTTCTCGGTTGCCGCTTACAAGGATGCCGGTTTGACCGAAGACCAGATCGATTTCTTTGAGTTCCCCGAGATTACGCCCGGCCTGCCGCGCGCCGAAGAGGCGCCGGCGGATGCGTTGTTCATCCCGTCGGGTGCGAAGAACAAGGAAGATGCGCGCAAATTCCTTGCTTTCATTGCACAGCCCGAGATCCAGGGCGAGTGGAACAAGACAATCGGCCAATTGCCGCCGAACTCGCAGGCGCCGATCAACAAGGACGACAAATTCATCGTCAAGGGATTCGAGACCGTCTCAACCGCGGCGGGTCTTGCCCAGTTCTACGATCGCGACGCGCCGGCGGAGATGGCCAAAGCCGGCATGGAAGGCTTTCAAGAATTCATGATTCATCCGGATCGCCGTGATCAAATTCTCGAACGTCTCGATAAAGTCCAGGAGCGTGTCTACAAGTAACACGAACGGACCGGCCGCTTCGGCGGCCGGTCCCGGCTTCCCTGAATGAAAGACCGGCACCCGAAGATGAGTCGGATCCAAGCCGGGACGGAGCGGCGGTGAGTCTGCCCATGCAAACAAAACACTCGAACGGATGGCTCCGCGCCAACCGGCAGAAGATTGCTCCGTGGGTCTTCCTGGCTCCGGCCATGTTGTTTTTTACCGTCTATGTAATCGCCCCGATATTCCAGTCGATGTGGTATTCCTTCTACGCATGGGACGGCATCGGGGAAAAAGAATGGATAGGCTGGGGAAATTACATCGAGTTGTTTGACGATGACAGATTTTACGTCTCGCTGAAAAACAACGTTATTTGGCTGTTGCTTTACATGCTCGCCGTTCCCGCCGGTTTGTTCGTTGCACTGTTCCTGAACCAGAACGTTTGGGGCATGCGCTTTTACAAGTCGATGTTTTTCTTTCCTTTCGTGATTTCCCAGGTCGTGGTCGGATTGATATTCACATGGTTTTACAATCCGAATTTCGGCATCGTCGCGGTGGTGTGGGAATTCTTCGGCGCCACGCCGCCTTCGATTCTGGGCGACGAGCGTTTCGTGACCTACGGCATTATTTTTGCGGGTTTGTGGCCGCAGGTTGCCTATTGCATGATCCTCTATCTCACCGGCCTGAACAATGTTTCCACCGACCAGATCGAAGCCGGGCGGCTGGACGGCGCGCGGGGCTGGCGCATGCTGCGTTATGTGATTCTGCCGCAGCTCTGGCCGGCGACGTTTCTCGCAATTGTGGTGACCGTCATCGGCGCGTTGCGCTCTTTCGATATGATTGCGATCATGACGCAGGGCGGACCTTACGGCTCTTCCAACGTGCTTTCTTATTTCATGTTTGAGCAGGCGCTTTCGGAATACGGTTTCCGTATGGGGTATGGTTCGTCCATTTCCGTAATTCTGTTTTTAATCATGATGGTCTTTATCTGCTATTTCCTTTGGGTAATGTACCAGGAAGACAGGAGAGGATAGCCGATGTTTCCCACGCCCATCGAAAAACGCTCCCAATCCCGCCGGATTGCCTATAGAATTTGCGTGCCGGTCGCCTTGTTCGTCTGGCTTCTGCCGCTTCTTGCAATCTTTATGACTTCGACCCGCTCCGCGGCGGATATCAACACCGGCAACATGTTCGGCTGGCCGGAGGAATTTCTGCTCATCGAAAATTACATCGCCGTTTTCCAGCAATCAAAGGCGGCGACTTACTTCCTGAACTCGATAAAGATTACCGTGCCGACGGTGATTATCTCGGTGGCGCTCGCCTGTCTTGCAGGATACGCGCTGGCCATCTATCGTTTTCGCGCGGCTCTGCCTTTGTTTTTTATTTTCGTGGCGGGCAATTTCGTGCCTTTCCAAATTCTCATGGTGCCGGTGCGGGATTTGTCGGTGCAGACCGGTCTTTACGACACGGTCGCGGGGCTTGTGCTTTTCCATGCGGCGTTTCAAACCGGTTTTTGCACGCTTTTCATGCGGAATTTCATCAAGGCCCTGCCTTTTGATCTCATTGAAAGCGCACGCATTGAAGGGGTGGGGGAATTCAAAATCTTCTGGTACGTGGTGCTGCCTTTGGTGCGTCCGGCGATTGCCGCGCTCAGCGTGTTGATTTTCACCTTTGTCTGGAATGACTTCTTCTGGGCGACGGTGCTGACGCAGGGTGAAGTTTCCAAGCCGATTACCGCCGGCGTGCGGGCGCTCAACGGACAGTTTGTTTCGCAATGGCATCTGGTTTCGGCGGCTTCGCTGATGGCGGCGATTCCACCCGTCGTCATGTTCTTCTTGATGCAGCGCCACTTTATCGCCGGTCTTACATTGGGTGCCGTTAAATGATCCGTAGCGGCGACCTTCGTCGCTGCGTTTTTCCCGATGCGGTGCCATTTTGTTGTCGGCTTTGCATCGGGCGGCGTTGAATGTTCCGGAGCTGGCGGCTTGATACTTCCGAGCAAACTCTCGTGTTGGCAATGCGGCGCGGGCGGCTGCCTTCGGTCGTTTATTGGGACGCGCCTTTGCCCGAAGACGAAGATTTGGAACTTCTGCGCGAGGCGCACGCCATAGACCTTACCGGCGGAATGCTGGATGAAAATCCGGACTTGTCCATTTGTCCCGAGGCAACGCGAAGCTTTCCGGGACAGCCGGGGCTGATACTGCGCGCCGAAAACGGCGAGTCGCTGCTGCCGAAATTCTGCTTCTTCCGGGAAGAATCCGCAACCGGCAACGGCTTGAAACTCGTCTATGAAAACGAGGAGGGGGGACTGCTCTATTCGGCGGAGTTCAACGTCTTCGAAGACAGCAACATCATCACCGCGCGTGCAAGTTTGACATCCGACAATCCGGTTCATTTGAACTGGTTCGCCGCCCCCGTCATGCCCGCCCCGCAGAACGCGGAGGAGATGATTGATTTTTCCGGCCGCTGGTGCGGAGAGTTTCAGGAGGTGCGAAGTCCGTGGCATGCCGGCATGCGTTATCGTGAAAATCGCACCGGCCGCACCGGACACGAGCATTTCCCCGGACTTGTCATTCCGGCAAAAGGAACGATCAACACTCGGGGCGGGGCCCACGCTTTCCACTACGGCTGGTCGGGCGGGCACAGGATGATCGCCGAGGAACTTGTGGACGGCCGCCGCCAGGTCCAGTTCGGCCATGCCGCGCGCATGGAATTCAAGGCCGGCCGCAGTTTCCACACCGCGCCGCTTTACATGACATTTTCCAACGAGGGGATTAACGGATGTGCACGCTCCTTTCAACGCCATTTGCGCAAGCATATTCTCAAATTTCCCGACCAATCCCGTCCGCGTCCGGTGCACTACAATTGCTGGGAGGCGGTTTATTTCAACCACAACCTGCCCGAACTCAAGGAAATTGCCAGTCTTGCCGCGAAGCTTGGCGCCGAGCGCTTCGTGCTTGATGACGGCTGGTTCGGTTCGCGCGACGATGACACGCGCGCGCTTTCGGAATGGGAAGTTGACCCCCGCAAATATCCCGAGGGGTTGCAGCCGCTGATTGACCATGTCCACGACGAGGGCATGAGTTTCGGCATTTGGTTCGAGCCGGAGATGATCAACCCGCAATCTTCAATTTACGAGATCAATCCGCATTGGGCGCTTGGGTCCGAGGACCAGATTCTCGGCCGCGACCAAAAAGCGTTGAATATGGCTTTGCCCGAAGTGCGCGAATTCCTGTTCGAACGCATGTCGAAAATTCTGCGCGACCATCCGATCGACTCCATCAAGTGGGACCATAACCGGGTGCTGCCCATGCCCGATGCCGCGCAGACCCGCGGTTCCTACGAATTGATAGACCGCTTGCGCGCGGAATTCCCGAAGGTGGAGATTGAAAGCTGCGCTTCGGGCGGCGGACGCATTGATTTCGGCATATTGCAGCGCACCCATCGCGTTTGGCTCTCGGACAGCAATGATGCGTTGGAGCGCGCACGCATCCAGCACGGCGCCGCGCTCTTTTTGCCCGCCTGCGTTACCGGCAGCCATGTCGGTCCGCGTGTCTGCCACACCTCGGGGCGCACCCACGACATCTCTTTTCGTTCGTGGATTGCCGCCCAGCGCCACATGGGCTTCGAGATGGACCCTCGCGAGTTAACCGATGCGGAAAGGGAAACTTTGATGAAGGTCGCTTCATGGTGGAAGGCCGAACGCGGCTGGTTGATGAAGGCGGACATTCTGCGTCTTGACAGCGACGACCCGGCAGTCCTCGCCGAACTGCACATATCCGAGGACGGGACGCAATTTGTCATGTTTGCCAATAAAATCGATACCTCCGGGCAAATTGCGCCAAGGCCGCTCCGGCTCAGCGCGCTTGCACCCGAAAAAACTTACATAATCGATCTCGTCAACCGGGAAGATTTGCATTCGTTCTCGCGCGGAGAGCCGCACATCAAGCAAAACAAAATGACTGTCAGCGGCCGGTATTTGATGAGCTACGGGATTGTTCTGCCATGGAGTTTCCCCAGCCAATGCTGGGTGGTAAAAGGAAAACTGGCGGAATGAGCGGAGAACCCTGCACGCCGGTTTGCGCATTTCCGTTGAAAGACGCGTATGTGGTGTGGTAAGGATACCGGGTGCGCGCATGTCGGATGCAATGCCGCGAGGCTTTATATCGATCTTGTGCTTGACGGAGGGCATGGTGCCGCTCCCGTTTTTCCCGCTGGCAAAGACACGCGGTTTGTAACAAAGGAGAGTTGTTAATGGAGTATCAGTTTCATGATCTCAAAGAGCGGCATGTCTTCATCACCGGAGGCGGATCGGGGATTGGCGCGGCACTGACCGAAGGGTTCTTGCGCCAGGGTGCAAAGGTTAGTTTCGTCCAGCGTTCCGATGCCGCCTCTTTTATCGATGAAATGGAAACAAAAACCGGCATGCGGCCGTTGTTTCTCCGGTGCGATATAACCGACATTGAGGCGCTGCGCGCGGCGATGACGCAGGCGCAGGAGAAACTCGGTGATATTGCCGTTCTCGTTAATAATGCCGGTAATGACATACGCCACAATCTCGGCGACTATTCGCCCGATGACTGGGATCGCAACCATGCGGTGAACTTGCGCCCGTATTTTTTCACCGCGCAGTTTGTTGCGCCTTTCATGGCAAAGAACGGCGGGGGAGCGATTGTCAATTATTCTTCGGCGAGCTATCTGATGGGCAATGACGGCTATCCGGCTTACGTTGCGGCCAATGCGGCGATTACCGGTTTGACACGTGCACTTGCGCGCGAACTCGGCCCCGAAAATATTCGGGTTAATGCGCTGGTTCCCGGCTGGGTGCTGACGCAAAAACAACTTGATAAATGGGCAAATCCCGGGGATTTGCGCGAACATCTGGGCAAGCAGTGCCTGAAAGAGCATCTTGCGCCCGAAGACATGGTCGGCGGTACGCTTTTTCTTGCCTCGAAAGCGAGCAAGATGATGACCGGGCAGGCGCTGGTCATCGATGGCGGCGTGGTGGTGACGGGATGAAAATCAATTGTGCGGCCGTTTGCAAGTTCGGCAACGATACGAAACCGCCGCTTGGAAGGTGTGCACGGTTGCCAAAGAGTGCAAAGGAGTGACGGCGTGATTTTTGACGACACGGTATGCGCACTCGGCGAGGGTCCGCTATGGCATCCCCTGAGGGAATCGCTCCTCTGGTTTGATATTAATAACAAGCGGATGTTTGAACGTGCGCTTGACGACAAGCAGACACACACTTGGCAATTTGACGACTGTGTTTCCGCCGCCGGCTGGGTGTCGGCGAACGAGCTTCTCATTGCCTCCGAGCATGCCTTGTTTCTTTTTAATACTGAAAAAGGGAAAAGCGAAAACATCGCTTCGCTCGAGTCCGGCAATCCGAACACCCGCTCCAATGACGGTCGTGCGGACCCCTTGGGCGGTTTTTGGATTGGTACAATGGGGAAAAAGGCGGAGGCGAAGGCCGGGGCAATTTATCGATATTATCACGGAGAGCTTCGAAAGATTTTGAGCGGGATTACGATTCCGAATTCGATATGCTTTTCGCCCGATGGCGGTGTCGCCTATTTTTGCGACACGCCGATGCAACGCATTATGAAACAGCGCCTGGACGCTGAAGGCTGGCCGGCCGGCGATGCGGAATTGTTTGCGAATGTTGCGCCCTTCAATCCCGATGGCTCCGTGGTGGATGCGGAAGGCTTTTTATGGAATGCGCAATGGGGAGGGTATCGCGTGGCACGATATAATCCGCAAGGCGGTTTCGTCAGCGAAGTTAAATTCGAGGCTGCGCAAATTTCATGCCCCGCTTTCGGCGGAACTGATTTGGACCGCCTCTTTGCCACGAGCGCCACTGAAAATCTTGACGAACCTTGCGCCGATGACGGCAAGACTTTTTTAGCATCTATCTGCGGACGCGGGCAGAAAGAGCACCAGGTAAAATTAGGATAGTGTCGTGAAGCCGGAACTTGGTGTTTGTTATTATCCCGAGCATTGGCCGGAAGAAGTCTGGGCGGAGGATGCGCGCCGCATGAAGGACACGGGACTGAGTTGGGTGCGCATTGGTGAATTCGCCTGGTCGCGGCTTGAGGCCAGGGAAGGCGTGTTCACATGGGAATGGCTTGACCAAGCTGTTGAGGTTTTGAGCGCTTCCGGCCTTAAAATCGTGATGGGAACGCCGAGCGCAACGCCGCCGAAATGGGTGGTCGAAAAATATCCCGGCATGCTGGCAGTGGACCGCGAAGGCCGTCCGCGCAAATTCGGCTCGCGACGGCATTATTGTTTTTCGCACCTCGGCTACCGGCGAGAGGCCGCTCGCATGGCCGCTTCCATGACCAAACGCTACGGGCGGGATCCCCGCGTCCAAGCTTGGCAGATTGACAATGAATATGGTTGTCACGATACGACAATTTCCTACTCCGATGCGGCCTGTGCGGGTTTTCGTGAGTGGTTGGCGCAAAAATATCAAACCGTTGATGCCTTGAACCACGCATGGGGGAATGTGTTCTGGTCAATGGAATATGCAGGCTTCGATGAAATCGACCTCCCTAACCTCACCGTGACCGAGGCGAACCCCGCGCATTGGCTTGATTTCCGCCGCTTCACCTCCGATCAGGTCGTGGCGTTTAACCGCGCGCAGATTGATGCGATGCGCCCCCATACGGATTGCCCTTTGATACACAACTATATGGGACGTGTCACCGATTTTGATCATTTCAAAGTTGGCGGCGACCTTGAAATTGCCAGTTGGGACAGCTATCCGACAGGTTTCCTTGAGCGGAACCTCCATGAGGATGACGAAGAATGGAGGGCGCGGTTTGCCTGCCAGGGAGATCCTGATTTTCAAGCCTTCCACCATGACCTATACCGTGCGGTCGGCAAGGGGCGGTGGTGGGTCATGGAACAGCAGCCCGGACCGGTGAACTGGGCTCCCTATAATCCAATCCCGCTGGACGGCATGGTGAAGCTTTGGACCATGGAAGCCGTCGCCCATGGTGTTGAAGTTGTGAGTTATTTTCGTTGGCGGCAGGTTCCCTTTGCTCAAGAGCAAATGCATTCCGGTCTTTTGCGCTCTGATCGCGCTAATGCGCAAGCCCAAATCGAGGTTGCGGCGCTGGCGGAAGAGATCGCCGAACTGGGTGAGATTCAACATTCCGATGCCGAAGTTGCGCTTGTGTTCGATTACGAAAGCCAGTGGGCATGGGAAATCCAACCGCAAGGGAAAGACTTCGATTACTTCCGTCTTGTGTTTGAACAATATCGCGCCCTCCGCAAACTCGGGCTGAATGTTGATATTCTGCCGAAAACATGTCGTGATTTCGGCAATTACAAACTGGTGCTTATTCCCGGCCTGATGACTTGGAATGATGAGTTGAAATCTGCGGTTGAGGCGTTTGACGGCATCGTGTTGGCCGGTCCGCGTACGGGGCTGAAAACGATCGATATGCAAATTCCGTCTTCACTCGGATCCGATTTTGTTGATGCGACGGTTTCACGCGTGGGCACCATCCGTTCCAACATGTCCATTCCGATCGCCGACGGTGGCGAGATAATCCGTTATTACGAGGAGTTGGAGGCACGGAACGTAATCGAACACACCCGCGACGGCACGGCGGTTATGGTGCGCGAGGGCGGCCGTGTTTATCTGGGTGCCTGGATCGATCAGGCAGGTTATTTGCGGGTTTTCAATACGTTTTGCAAGGAAACAGGAATTAAAACATTGGTGCTTGAGGAGGGCGTCCGGCGCCGCACCATAGAAGGCAAAGTGCTGATTGTGAATTACAACGACCGCGAAGTCACGGTCGAAGGAACGGTCATTCCTGCCGCGGGTTATTCCTGGCAATGAAGCATGGTCTTTTTTAGCCAAAACAGGATTTTTGGCGCAATTTGGGGGAATTTGTAAAAAATTCTCATTAATATACCTTGTTATTTTATCGAAAATAGTTAAAAATACAAGGTATGTTGAGACGTTGGATTACAGACAATCTTAAGAAAGATATCGCCCGAAACCCGGCTGTGGCGCTTCTTGGCGCGCGCCAAGTGGGCAAAACGACGCTGGCGAAAGCCATAGCAGAGGACATGGACTCGTTTTATCTGGACCTGGAAGATCCGGAAGATTTGCGGATAATACGGGATGATCCAAAGAGTTTCTTGATATCACACAGTGATAAACTCATCGTCCTTGATGAAATTCAGTGTGCGCCGGATTTGTTCATGGTGTTGCGCGGCCTGATTGACAAGAATCGCCAGCAGGGACGCAAAGGGGAACAGTTTTTGCTGTTGGGATCGGCGTCAATGGATTTGCTCCGCCAATCTTCGGAAAGCCTTGCGGGCCGAATTACCTATGCCGAAATGACCGGTCTTAACGTGCTCGAGATTGGCGAGGAAAAACAAAATATCCAGAACGTTTGGTTGCGCGGCGGATTTCCCGAAAGCTATCTTGCGCAAGACGATAGCGAGGCTATGGAATGGCTTGAAATCCTTATACGAACCTACCTGCAACGGGACATTCCGCAAATGGGCTTTAATGTGCCGGCCGACAGATTGCGGCGTTTGTGGACATTTCTCGCGCACCTGCAGGGTGAAACGGTTAATGCAAGCAAGATGGCCGAAAATCTTGAGGTAAGGAACGCGTCTATCAACCATTACATTGACATCCTCACCAGCCTGTTGCTGGTTCGGCGCGTTGAACCGTGGCATGCCAATGTCAAAAAGCGGCTGGTGAAATCACCTCGATACTATGTGCGCGACAGCGGCATTCTGCACCGCTTGCTGGGTATAGGCAATTACCGTGCATTGCTGTCCAACCCCGTCCTCGGCAAAAGTTGGGAGGGGTTTGTCGTCGAGAACATCCATTCGGTTCTTCCCCGGCTTGCCGAAACCTATTTCTACCGCACATCCGCCGGAGCAGAGATTGATTTAATCATCAAGATGCCCAATGCGGAAGTATGGGCTGTGGAAATCAAGCATGGCGCCACGCCCAATCTGGGCAAGCATTACAGCCGGACGTGCGACGATGTCGGCACCACGCGCAAATACGTCGTCTATGGCGGCGATAACGAGTTTTCCGTCGGAGACGGCGTCAGGGTTATTTCTTTGCCGAAGATTATGGAGGAGTTGATCTCCTTCCAGTCATAGCGTCCCGGGCTTTTAGAGATTCATTTTCTCTGCGCGTGGATCGTAAAGGGGTTTGAGCGATGCGTCTGCATTGATGCGCACGCCGGCGACTTCGATGCTGTATTCGGATTCAAGCATTTGTTGCGCGCTTTCCCCTGGTTCGCATGGAACATACCCCAGCGCAACGGCGCCGCCGAGATAATGCCCGTAGTTTCCCGAAGTGGCATAGCCGACGATTTCCCCGTCGCGCAAGACGGGTTCGTTATGGTAGAGCAGGGGTCCGGGGTCTTGCAGGCGAAACTGCATCAACCGGCGCGACACGCCTTTTTCGGCGAGCGCAAGCACGGCGTCCCTGCCGATGAAATCTCCAAACTTTGAGCGTTCTTTGTCTTTCTTGACCGCGAATCCGAGTCCGGCCTCAAGGATGTGGTCTTCATCGGTGATGTCGTGTCCGAAATGCCGGAAACCTTTTTCCAGGCGGCAGCTATCGAGTACGTGCAAGCCGCAGTAGCGCAGGTTCATCTCCCGGGAGCGCTTGTCGATTTGCTCGAAGACGTAGGCGGCCATGTCGGCGCTGACATAAAGTTCCCAGCCGAGTTCACCGACATAGCTGATGCGGTGCGCCCGTGCGAGAGCGATTCCGATATCGATATGCTGCATGGTGCCGAAGGGGAACGCTTCGTTGGAGAGGTCCGCGCAGGTGAGGGGGGCGAGGAACTCCCTTGCTTTGGGTCCCATGATGACGAAGGTCGCCTCCATCGCGGAAACGTCAATGGCAACGCAGTTCGCGCCGTCCGGGATGTTGCGTTTTAGATGCGCGATATCGCGCACGATGGTTGCGGCGGGTGTGACCGCAAGAAAAGAATCGTCGGCAAGCCGCGTGACGGTGACATCCGCTTCGATGCCGCCGCGCTCGTTCAGCCACTGCGTATAGACAATCTTGCCGGTATCAACTTTGACGTCGTTGGCGCACAGGCGTTGCAGCGCGTCCTCGGCGTCGGCGCCTTCAATGCGAATTTTTCCAAACGACGACATGTCAAACATGCCGACGTCTTTGCGGACGGCGAGATGTTCCTCGCGCGCGTATTCGAACCAATTCTGCCGTTTCCATGAGTATCGGTATTCGGGTTCGACTCCCTCGGGTGCGAACCAGTTGGCGCGCTCCCACCCGGCGACTTCGCCGAAACACGCGCCTTTGGCTTCAAGTTGCCCGTGTATGGGAGAGCGGCGCGCCCCCCGGGCGCTTTCGAACTGCCTATAGGGGAAGTGATCGTCGTAGAGCAGTCCGAGCGTTTCCTTGACGCGCTCGACGAGATAAGTCTTGTTGTTTTGAAAGGGCATCATGCGGCGGATGTCCACGTCCCACAGGTCGTAGGGCGGGAGTCCTTCGTCCATCCATTGCGAAAGCGCATGCCCCGCGCCGCCCGCCGACTGGATGCCGATGGAGTTGAAGCCGGCGGCAACAAAGAAGTTGCGCAGTTCTGGAGCCTCGCCGAGAAGATATTTGTCGTCGGGCGTAAAACTCTCCGGTCCGTTGAAGAATGTATGGATGCCGGTTTGCGCGAGGACGGGCATGCGTCGCACGGCCTTATCGAGTATGGGTTCGAAATGGTCGAAGTCCTCGGGCAGTTGGTCGAAACAGAAATCTTCGGGGATGCCGTCTGTCGCCCAGGGTTTTGCGTTCGGCTCAAAAGCGCCGAGCAGGATTTTACCGGCGTCTTCCTTGTAGTAGGCGCATTCGTCCGGGACACGCAGCACAGGCAGGGCGCCAAGCCCCTCAATGGCTTCGGTGACGATGTAAAAATGCTCGCAAGCCTGCAGGGGAACGTTCACGCCGGCCATCGCACCGACATCGCGCCCCCACATTCCTGCGCAATCGACGACGAACTCCGCCTCAATATTTCCGCTCTCGATGTTGTCTTCGCCAACCTGTCGCTGCCATGTCGCGCCGGTTACCCTTCCGTTTCGTTGCGTAATCGAGGTGACCTTGACTTGCTCGAGGATGTCCGCGCCGAAATTGCGCGCGCCTTTTGCAAGGGCCTGTGCGATATTTGCGGGGTCTCCTTGTCCGTCTTTGGGAAGATAAACGCCGCCGGTCGCATCCTCGACGTTGAGGTGGGGATAGCGCTGTTTGATTTCATCGGGGGATAGTTCGGCAACTTCCACATCAAAGGCGCGCGCCATTGCGGCCAGGCGGTAGAGTTCCTCAAGGCGTTCAGAGGTCAGTGCGAGGGTGATCGATCCGGAATGGCGGAATCCCGTGTCGATGCCGGTTTCCTCGTGAAGATTTGCGTAGAGTTCCTGGGTGTATTTTGCAAGACGCGTCATGTTGCGCGAGGGACGCAGTTGCGCAATGAGTCCGGCGGCATGCCAGGTCGTTCCACATGCAATCTGCTTGCGCTCGAGCAAAAGCACATCCTTCCAGCCAAGTTTTGCGAGGTGGTAGGCAAGCGAGCATCCGATGACCCCGCCGCCGATGACGAGAGCTTTGACTTGGGAGGGTACCGCCTTCATGCGTTTCGGCGTGCGGGACGATCAGGCCCGGGGTTTGATGTTTTCAGGGTCATAGAGGGATGTTCCCTGTTGCACGGTTGCGCCTCGACGTTTGCCGACGATTTCAATTTCGAGCTTCGTTCCGGGCTCGGCGTGTCCGGGCTCAATGACCGCAAAAGCGATGGATTTGCCGGTTCGATGTCCGAATCCTCCCGCGAGCACAAGCCCGGCGGGCGCGTCTCCGGCAAACACGCTGGAGAGATAAAGCGCTTCGCCGTCATGACCGGGTGCGCCTTCCTCAAGCACAAGCGCAACAAATGTCTTGCCCGGTTCGGACTCGCGCGCACTGCACTCTTTGACGAGCGCATCGCGTCCGATGAAATTGGGTTTTTCCAAGCGCAGCCAGTTTTCCAATCCGCTCTCGAACATGGAGAAGTCGCTGCTGAGATCCGTTTTCCATGAACGGTAACCCTTTTCGAGGCGCATGGAATCGAGAGCGAACATGCCGAAGTCGCGGATGTTGTGCGTCCGGCCGGCCGCAAAGACGCATTCGTAGATTTGTTGTGCGTTTTCGACCGGCACGTGAATTTCCCATCCGAGTTCTCCTGTATAGGAGGCTCGAATCACACGGCACTTAACACCGTCAATGGTAATTTCGCGGTGATGCAGCCAGCCAAAGCCGTCGTTGGAGAAGTTCTCGCCCGGCACAAGCGCTTCCATTACGCTGCGCGACTTCGGCCCGGCAATCATCACGGCCGTATAAAGTGCGCTGATGTCTTCGATGGTGACATGTTTTTCGGTTAGGTTGGAGAAGAGCCAGTCGCGGTCATGCCAGGCGGCTCCGGCGCCGCCGAGCAGCCAGAAGCGCTCGTCATCAATGCGCGCGAGTGACATTTCTGTAAGCGTCCTGCCTTTCGGTGAGGCAAAATAAACCAGGCGGAAACGACCCGGTTTGCACAATCCGCCGACGCTTATGCGCTCAAGGAATGCGGCAGCGTTTTTGCCGGTGACTTCAAAGCGTGTGAATCCAGGGACTTCAATGACGCCAGCGTGTTCGGCAACATGGCGGCATTCCTCTCCGACGGTTTCATGCCAGTGGGGACGCTGGAATCCGTCGGGAGGCTCGCGGAGGTCCTGCGGTCGCGCGAAGTAGTCGGCGCGTTCGAATCCGCCATAAGCCCCGAACACGGCACCCTTGCGCGCGAGGGTGATGTAGAGCGGGGAAGTTCGCGTGGGTCGTCCCGCGGGCCAGGAGTATCCCGGGAACTGCATGGCATATTCATGCGAGTAAATCTCCCTTGCTTTCGCGACCGCATAGTCGTGTGTCGCGAAACCTGTAAAACGGCGCGGGTCAACACCCCAGGAGTCAGTTTCCGTTTCGCCGTGGAGAATCCACTCTGCACAGATTTTACCCGCACCGCCGGATTGCACGATGCCGAAAGTAAAGACGCAAGCTTCAAAGGCGTTCGGGACGCCGGGCATGGGACCGATGAGAGGATTGCCGTCGGGTGCGTATGGAATGGGGCCGTTGACGACGCGCTTGATGCCGACGCTCCCCAAAATAGGCACGCGCCTGCAAGCGTCTTCGATATACCACTCAAGTCGCTCGAGGTCGTCGGGATAGAGTTGGAAGGAAAAATCCTCAGGCATGGGATCGGATGCATCCACCCAGTGTACGCGGCAGTTCGCCTCGTAGGGTCCCAGCAATAACGCATCTTTTTCCTGGCGCAGATAATAACTGCTGTCGGGGTCGCGCAAGAGCGGAAGTTTTTCCTCGCGCGCCTGGAGTTCGGGGATTTCGTCGGTGACCATATACTGGTGCGCCAGCGAGACGCAGGGGAGGGTGCGTCCGAACATGGTGCCTATTTCATTAGCGCGATAGCCTGCGGCGTTGACGACATACTCGCAACGTACCGTTCCCTGGGGTGTTGAGATGAGCCACTCGTTGTTTTTGCGCTCGACTCCGGTCACGGGGGCAAAACGTACGACTTTGGCGCCTAGGTCGCGCGCCGCTTTTGCGAGGGCTTGCGTGAGTTGCGCGGGATCGATATCGCCGTCAAGGGGATCATGCAAGCCGCCTTCGAGGTCGTGGGTTTCAAGGAAGGGATAAAGTTGTCGTAGTTCTTCGTTTGAGACAATAGGCATATCGATGCCGATGTGCTTTGCCATGGATGCGACGTGGTGAAACTCTTCCATTCGTGCGCGCGAATGCGCCAGCCGCACGGAACCGGTTACATGGTAGTTAATGGGGTAATCGGCCTCTTCGCCGAGTTTGCGGAAAAGTTCGGTGGAGTAGGATTGCATCTGCATGATGGTCCAGGAGGCGGCGAAGTTGGGACAATTGCCCGCAGCGTGCCAGGTAGACCCGGAAGTGAGTTCGTTTTTCTCAAGGAGTATGGCATCGGGGCATCCCATCTTTGCGAGATGATAGAGAACCGAACAACCGACGGCACCGCCGCCGATGACGACCACTTTTGCGCTTGCGGGAAAATCAGCCATGGAATTTACCTCCATACGTAAGGTGTTATTTGTATAGAAGAATTGGCGCCAAGGCAAGTTGGGGAGCATTCGCTACGATACCGGGCGCAAGAACAAAACAAGTGGTACCGGGTTTGAGCATGAACCGGGCAAGCTACTCTTAAGTTCCAAAATTTCTTCGAAATTGGGCCAAATTCTTTCAAAATCCACGTGAATTTTTTATAAAAATCTTGCAATTCAGGCCAAAATAGCTTACCTCTCGGGGAAGCCTCTCATGAGTTACCCGAAGGCTCGCGAAACCTGTGTTCGCGCCTTTGGGCGCCCGGGTAACTTGTTCTACTGTGCCCGCCTGTCTTTTGAGCAAGTGATGGAGATGATCGTCGAGGCAACAAAGATGGAAGGCATCTAACAATGGTCGTGACAGTTGTCCTCCTAATACTCGTCACCATGATGGCTATATTTTCCACATTCACCGACAGGGGAGGCTCGTTTATCGAGTTTCCCGTTTCGTAGGCGATATGTCCGTGCAACCCACTCGGCATGAGGCTTTACAAGCAGGGTATTCGTGGTTGAGCGAAGGTCGTGGGGTCGTATTGGCGACGGTCGTGCGAATATGGGGGTCTGCGCCCTGCGGGGTAGGCAGTCATCTGGCGGTTCGTGATGACGGGCACTTTGTTGGCTCGGTTTCGGGGGGGTGCGTTGAGGGAGAGGTTATTACTGAAGCTTTGAGTTTGATGGAGAGGGGAGGCGTTCGCTTGCTTGAGTATGGGGTGGAGGATGCGAAAGCTTGGGAAGTTGGATTAGCTTGCGGAGGTAAATTGTCGGTTTATTTGGAGAAAATGAATTTTGTTACCGGTGGATTGCTTCGTGATATCGATGCTCGCAAACCTGTCGTTCGAGGCGTTTGCTTGGACAACGGTGAGGCCCGTCTTTTCCCGCCCGATAAGACGCGGAACAGTTGCATCGAGGAGATTGGTGGAAAGCAGTGGTTTCTGAGGGCATATTTGCCGCCGATACGGTTGGTGATTGTCGGGGCGGTTCACATAGCGCAGTCGCTGAGTTTGATGGCGTCCGAATCCGGTTACGACGTGGTGATTATTGACCCGCGCGAGAGTTTTGCCTCGCCCGAGCGTTTTGCCGGAGCGGATGTACGGGTTGAGTGGCCCGAAGATTCTCTTGGTGCCTTGGGGCTGGATTCTCGCTGCGGATTGGTTGTGTTAACACATGATCCGAAAATAGATGATCCTGCTTTGATCAAGGCGCTATCGTGCGATTGTTTCTATGTTGCCGCGTTGGGAAGTAATCGCACCCATGCGGCGAGGCTGGAGCGTCTTCGCAGGATAGGGATGGGAGAGGAGGCACTGAAACGTATAAACGGGCCGGCAGGCTTGCCGATAGGATCAACTTCACCTGCGGAGATTGCCGTTTCTATTTTGGCCCAGATGATCGAGTGTTCCCACCGATGAAGATAGCGGCGATATTACTGGCGGCGGGAAGCTCGCGCCGTTTTGGGGGAGAGAACAAACTGCTCGCAAATATCGAGGGTGTGCCGATGGTTGCGCGTTCGGCGGACGCATTATTGAGGGTAACGCCCTCTTTGCGTCCGATAACTGTGGTGACGGGTTACCAGCAAGATAGCGTGCGTGACTCTCTTGGCGAGATTCTTGGAAGGGAAAACCATATGACCTTCGCGTACAATCCCGACTATGCAAGCGGGATAGCGTCGTCAGTGCATACGGGTTTGCGCGCATTGCCTGATGGCGTTGACGGTGCTGTTATTGCGCTGGCGGACATGCCTTGGGTGAAATCCAGCCATATCGAGAAATTGGTCGAAGCCTTCGAGGGCAGGGAGTCGATATGTGTTCCTGTGGCCGGCGGGCGTCGAGGCAATCCGACGTTATGGGGGGCGAGTTATTTTAAGCGGATGTTTTCGTGCAAGGACGATGTCGGCGCAAGGGATTTGCTCCTCGAATTTACCGACTGCGTGCGTGAGGTCGTCTTTGACGATACTGCAACCCTAACGGACGTCGACACCCCGGATGCCTGGAAATCCGACAAGACGTGAGGCCACCGTTGGGTCGGAGCGGCAAGTCCTTGGACACTTATACTTTCGGAGGCTTTGGGGGTAACGCTGCTATCAGTTTCTCGTGTTACCCCGGATAGCTGGGCACCCGCAAAAACCTAATTTTTAGAACATGACTCATTCCATAATCGCAGAAAATTATTCCTCATTCACGCATATTTTCGAGGTTTTTGCGGGTGATCAATCGGCAATATCACAACTCGGTCTG
>JAPOUT010000082.1 GCA_026708545.1 Hyphomicrobiales bacterium | reverse complement strand
GAGAATTCGAAAAACTCATCCTATTGATCGGAGAAGCACGGTATATGGAATGAAACAAAAAGGTGCATTATGACTGATACTAAAATAAAAAATGATCATCAGTATAAGATTACTCTTGAGTGGATAACTCGTTTCCAGAGTGCAGTTGATGATCTTGATAACCAGCAAGAAGAAGTCCATCCATTATTGCTAAAAGCCCGACGTGGATCAATGGAATATAGATTAAAGAATCTTCAAGAAGAAGTCGATGAGTACGAACGTCACAATCCTAATGATCCTTCCGTGCTGATGCATAAAGCTCGTAGATCTTCAAAAGTTTTACCAAAGGTTGCCGGATAACAAAAAAATCCTGTGCACATCTCTCACGCCCGCACGAAGGGGCGTGACTTGTTTATTGGATGCGGAGATTAACACGAGAGGGGTCGCCAATGAACGCGCCGCTTGGCACAGAGTGTATCCAAAAGCTGTAATTCCCGGATTTTGTTGGCTTGCATCGGATGTTGATTTCATGGTTCGAGACTCTCCATGTGGACATATCGCAATCACCATCGTTATAGGAACGGATATCAACACGACCTCCCGTTCCATCATTGTGGTCGTAGGGAGCGGAACTAAAGAAGTTACTCTTCCCGTTTCGGACGTGTATAGCAGGACCTCCGGGACTACTCCGGACCCGGATATCAATGATTGACGCTATATCGTTCGGCGAGGGAGGGTCGACGTGTACTTCTCCAGGGGTAAACCTGCGGGTATAGAACGGAACAGCAAAGTAGACCACCGGGGTTCTGTTATCGACAATCCTGACATTCCAAACCGAATTTTGACCGAGGTAAAAACCGTCCGGCAGATTATCCCCGTCAATGGCAACTGTAACTCGGTCTTCATCAAAATCAATATCCCTACGTGCTCGGAAAAACAGAGCAACAGAGTCGGCATCTTCATTTTGGGCGAAATAAACACGAGTGTTTTGTTCGATACCAGTGCCCTGAGGAGCATGCCCTTGTTCGATACCGGCACCATGGGGGGCATACCTGGTAAGCCAGTAAGCATCGGAATCACCGGTTATCTTGAGCGGAATGACGGCGTTTTGTCCCGCCTCGAGAGGCGGCGAGATGTGGACTTCTGTAAGGTTCCAAGCATTTCCCTCGTTCACACGGACTCGTTCCAAATTACCTGTATGTGAATGCCTCAGGCTCACGGCTCTCGTATCGTCATCGGTGATATTGATTGTCCAGGTGTCTTTGTTCTCGTCAACTTCATATCCTGCAGGCAGGTTGCTTGTATCGATGGAGACGGTAACGATTTCATCGCGGTTGTTTAAATCCTCTCCCGCTTCGAATTGGAGAGTAACAGAGTCGTCGTCCTCGCTCTGAACAAAGTGAACCGTGCTGTTTGAAAAAGTTGCGCTTCCAGGCGCACTCGCCGATATCGAATAAGCACCATCACCGCTTATCATGAGCGGAATCGCAACATTCTCGGTAAGAGCCTCCGAGAGTTCGATTTGTGTCGACACAGTTTCACCTTCTCTCACCGAAGTGCTTGCGTCCGCGAAACTGACAACTCTCTTGTCACCATCAACGATATGAAGCGTCCAAATATTTTTTGTCCTCGAGGCTTGGTAGTCCGCAGGCAAGTTGGCTTCGTCAATAGTTAAGGAGATGATATCGTCAAAACTGTCGTCGTCCGGCATTGCAGTGAGCGAAAGAGTAACAGAGCCGCTGTCCTCGCTCTGAATGAAATTGACCATGTTGTTTGAGACGCTCGCGCTTGCAGGTGCGGTCGCATCTAACGAATAATCTTCGTCGCCGCCGGTTATCGTGAGCGGAATCGAAACATTCTCTTCAAGCGGCGGCCAGATTTCGAGTTTTACCGTAGCCGAGCCGCCGTCCTCCGACACCGGAGAAGACGAGCCTACGAAACTGACAGTTCTTTTGTCGTTATCAATGATGTTCACTTCCCAAACATTGTCTGTACCGACCCCATAGTTTGGAGGCAATTTGTCTTTTTCAATGGTCACGGTAATGAGATCATCACGGTCGTCTGAATCTTCGATTGGCTTAATCCTTAGGCTGATAGAATTTACATTTGAAGGGACAGTAACCATGTCGTTTTGAAGTGCTATGGATTGACGATCAAAAGCATCTATCTCGAAGGCATCCCTGTCGCCGGTTATCGTGAGCGGAATCGTGACACTCTCCGTTAAGAGCGACGAGAAGTTGATGTTGGCACGGAGAAAAACAGCATTTGGTTCCTCCCTCGTCTCAGTGATTTTGTTCGAGTTGAAGGAGACACCTCGGTCGTTATCGATGATGGTGAGGTTTTCCGTTGATTTCGATGTATCAATTGCCCATCCGAGCGGCAGGTTTCCGTCCGCATCTTCAAGAGTGAGTTCTATCATCTCATTGGTAAAGTCGTCAGCGGGATCATCGATAACCGTAACGGCAAGATCAATTTGCCCTTCGTTGGCGGGAATCGTTAACACGCCAAAGGCATAAGACGCCGTTACGGGAGACGTGACGGTGATGTTGTAATCTTCTCCTTCGGTTGCCGTTCCCCCTCTCTTAATGTTGATGTTCGTGTTCTCCGGGAGAGAGTTGTTCGCTATGCTAATGCGGAGATTCCTGGTTCTGGTTCCGTCCGCTTCGCCGAGATTGCCCTGGCCGGTGACTTCGCTGAATTGAACGACATTGTCGTTGCTGGGTATGGTGAGGGTGAAAGTGCTCCTGGTCATTTTGAAGTCGTTTCCGCCGTTCTGCAAAGAACCACTCTGATCCATAAGCGTAAGAACAACTGTCTCGTTCGGTTCGGAAGCACTGTCGGGATTAATGGTAATGGTGACCGGCTTTGCAAGATCGTCCTCCGTGGCGCCGGAAGCAAACGAAACCATAGTCGTCGATAAACTGTAATCATCCGAGGAAGCGGTGCTGTCGTCTGAAGCAATCGTCAAATTGACATTTTCGGCAGGCGTGTGGGTCAGCACTACCATTGCCGTGTAGGAACTGCTGTTACCAGCGCCCTTGGGCTCATCGGCCCTCCCCGTCCTCGCACTGAAACCTGCACCGTGATCATCGTCCAAGAGGGTCACCTCATGCTCGTCGTCGATAATCGCCCAGCCCTCCGGTAGATTGCCCGAAAGCGTCAGAACGATGCTCTTGTTTCCTTCGTCTTCGTCATTGTTGATACCATGCAGCCTCAGGGACGCACTCGAGGCGTTCGCCGGTATCACCAGACTTGTACCCGAAATCCTGTAATCCCTTCCCGCCGTTGCCGTTCCGCTCGTAGCGATATCCAACGTGATTGGCGTGGGCGAGGGTCTATCAATGCTGACGGATACCACGATTCCCTCCGTTTCGTTGTCCTCCGCAAGCATCGCTACCGCATCCGCGGCAAACCCGATACTGTTGCCGTGCGCACGAATTGTCACCGTTGCTTCAGCACCCTGAAGCATGCGCTGATATTCCTCAGGAACATCAACCTGTAAAACAATCTCTTCAGGAACTTCCTTGTCGTCCGAATCCTCAAGAATATCCATCTCAATATCAAACTTTGTCACCCCTGCGGGAATTGTCATCTCGCACGTTGCGTTGGGGCAGTTGGTTGCATCGTCCGGCGCGCTCTGTCCCCCCGTACCCGCATCCGGCTCATAAACCTTGTATCCGTAGGTGAAGTCCTTGTCCGAACCAAGTTCCGCCGATGAAGCATCTTCGTCAATAACAAAATCGAGCATCACCGGCACCGTCAACTCAACCAACTCTCCGCTGATTATCAACGTGTCGCCTTCTGCAACGGACGAGCCACCTTGCGACCCACTTTGCAATGTCAACCGAATGCGCGGAACATCCTCGCGCTCCTCGTATAAAATCCGCTTTTCCCGCTCGACTATCTTATACAAGTTCGTGGGCATCCCTCCATTCCCGTAACTCTGCCCTTCAAAATCCGGCAAAGAAAACCGAAACGCCAATCCCAAGCTCAAACGCTGGTCAAGGATGAGATCTTCCTGGTGCTTTTCCCATTCACCCTCAATGAAAACACCCGGAACAATCCGAAACCCTGCATCAAAGCCGATAGAAGCCTTCCATTCGTCCGTGACATCTTCTCCTCCGTCGTATCGCCAGTAACCCAGACGAGCACCCGCACGAATGGTATCCCTTTCAAAGGCGAGTCGGGCATCCATTCCACGCAAAGCCTCCTCGATGAAACCTTCTCGTTGCCCGTCTCTTTCTCCGCTCAGCGGGTGGTAGTAATTGAAAGCACCGTGTAAATGTCCGCTCTGTATGTCCGCACCGATGCCAAGACGGGAATGTCCAACTCGATGAAAATCCCAGTCATAGAACAACGAAGCACCACCTATCGCATCAATGCCGATGGGAGTGTTTTCGAGATTTGTGCGATAAACAACGCCGAAATTCCCGTCAACACGGTCCTCTTCCTCCAATCCCTTCCAGAAAATCAATCCCGGCTGCGTGAATATCACATGTCCGTCTTTATTCCAGAAGGGAATTACGGCATCGATTTCACCCTTGATTGTGCCATCGGAGGATTCCTCGCTCACCCAACTTAATGACGAGTCGAGTTGGAAACCTTCTTCGAACAACGCGAGTCCGCCATGGCGCAATGCGTCTTCAATTGTATCGACCAGTATGCGTGAGCCCGTGTTGCGGAGGGCGCGTTTGCCGCATTCAGAGTAATCACTCGAGCCTCCTGCCGGCAATGACCCCCCCCCCCCCATAAGTGCTTTCGGAACCATTAAAGCGGTTCTGGATGGTGAAAGAACTACCGCTCTCGGCACATCCCAGCACGCCGCTCCACAGCCGCTCTATCTCTCCCTGCGCTCGCACAAACAGAACATCATCCGCCCCCGAAGACGACGCTGCTCCCGTGAGTCCCGACAATAAAACCGCCCCAAGCGGAAGTAATAACTTGCGAGAAAACATTCTTACATCCCCACCAAAACCATTCATGCCCAAAGAGCCTTTATTTACAGGAAGTCAAAAGAGGACTCCCCTCCTCCGACATAACCACAAATACCCCCGCCAAGCAAGCAATTCGAGAATTTGTTCGGGAATGGTTATACGGGAGATCGACTTTCTGCGCTAATTCAATAGCATCTGAATCGGCAGCCGCAAAAACCTAATTTTTTAGAACACGACTCATTCCGTAATCGCAGAAAATTATTCCTCATTCAAGCATATTTTCGAGGTTTTTGCGGGTGATCAATCGGCAATATCACAACTCGGTCTGGTGGATATGCAATGTCGGGCTGTTGTGTTTCCTACCCGTCAAACCGCTTGTAAACACGGATTTTTGCCCATATCCCCGTATCTCCAAAATTCCATTAGATCCTGTGCTATACTGCCAGCATGCAACAAGAGAACCCAGACCGTCGATTCGAAGATCTAAGGCATCAGTTCGAATTGCTAAAAAACAAAGTGGAGGCAGATATGAAAGTTTCACAAGCCCATAGGGAACAAACAAGAGCCAAAAACGAAGCAACCTTTGCCAAGAACGAAGCAACCTTTGCCAAGAACGAATCTGCTATCGATCGACTTCTTGCGAGTAACGAAAAGTTTCACGCGGACAACGAAAAGTTTCGCGCGGATATAAAGGAGAGAGTCAATTCCATTACCACGTCCATTACCACGAAGATGACAAATGTGGTTGCCGTTGCCGTTGCCATCCTAGGCGTATTAATTGCGGTTTTTGCAATTTTCACATAAATCGCAAACACATCTATCGTTGCCGATTTTGACGAGGTGCTGCGTCTCCGTCCCAACCTCCAAATCGCTCAACGCCATTGATCCCAAGCGTTGCTGATGATATAGCAAAGAGCGGGAACCCGCAAAAAATTAGTTTTGGCGAACTAATTTCCATCAATTCCAATTTTAGGTTTTTTTCTAACGGATTTATCACATCCGTATAAAACGGGGTGGTCATTACCCCGTTTCAGGGTGTTTTATTTGGTTTAGGGGAGTATTTGGGATTCCAGACGGACTCATCCCACGCTACATCGTCGTCGTTCAAGGAAAAACATATTGAAAGTGTTGGAATATGATTGGATTCGGCGATGGGATGCGGTTCGGGTTTTTCTCACCTCGTCTCCCGTGTCTCATTGCTCCCTCTAACGGCTTCTCTCGTCTTCCAAGACGGTATGTCCTTCCCATACAGTCCGCCAAGTCCATTTACCGAAGCGAATCGATTAAATAAAAAGCAGGATGATGCTGAAAATTGCAGGGAAATCGCGGGAAAATCAAGTATTGATTCGAATCAGTCACTTAAACCATTGACACAAACAGAGTATAACCCTACAATAACAAGCGTAACCTCAATCGTAACTATTACAACCTATGTAGAAGGAGTAAAGATAATGAGACAGATACTAACGACAATTTTCGCAATCGCCGTGATGGTTTTTGCGTTCAATGCAAATGTTCTTGCAAACGAAGCGCAACTAGAATCGCTAAAGACTATTGATTGCAATATCTCGGCATCAGGATCAGTGTCAGCGCATAAAAAAGATTGCCCCGAGATTAGTGAACTCGAAAAACCCGATCAAGCAGGCAATGAAAGCGAAGTAGCCGATTCAGGCAATGAAGGTTCCACTTCGGCAGCACAGGAAAGCGACCAGTAATGGCGTAATCCTCCCCTAGTTCCAATACTAGGAAATAGCCCCCATCGAGTGTTTATTCGGTGGGGGTTATTTTTGTCTATCTGCCTAAATCACAAGCATATTTTTATTGCCCGTTCTCTCCATTATGAAACCGCATACCAAAGTCCATACAGCAAACCCCACAAGTACCAGAAGTAAAGAAGTTTCCATCTGTCGTTTCTTCCTGCTCTCAATCACCAGCCAATCCATTATGCCATAACTGAAACCAACCCTGCTGTTACAGGTTAAAGGGGTCGAATGGAACGATTCAGGCACAAAACAGGGAATGGCGGAGAGGGTGGGATTCGAACCCACGGTACGCAAGGCGCACAACGGTTTTCGAGACCGCCCCGTTCGACCACTCCGGCACCTCTCCTTATGGTTTGTTTATCACGCTACGCGACGACGGTCGAGTCGCCGGTGCCGCCAAACGGATTTGAGCGCGTGAACGAGTTGATCCATATGTTGGTCAGTATGATTCGGATTTGGAGTCAGGCGAAGCCGTTCCGTTCCTCGTGGGACTGTCGGGTAATTGATGGGCTGTACATAGACAGCGTGCTCACGCAAAAGATCATCGGAGGCCTGCTTGCACGCGACAGGATTGCCAACCCATAAAGGCACGATATGGCTTGGTGAGTCCATGAGCGGAAGACTTTCAGTTTCGAGGAGATACTTGAGCCGCCGAACCCGCTCAGTGTGCTGTGTGCGTTTGCGGGATGACTGCTTGAGATGCCGCACGCTAGCAAGGGCGCCGGCAACAAGCACGGGCGCAAGGGATGTAGTGAAGATAAATCCGGGTGCATAAGACCTGATCACATCAACGAGTCTCTCGGACGCGGCGATATATCCACCCATGACTCCGTAGGCCTTAGCAAGCGTCCCCTCGATGATATCGACTTGCTCGAGAACTCCGTCACGCTCGGCAATGCCCCCTCCCCTGTGGCCATAGAGTCCGACGGCATGAACTTCGTCGAGATATGTCAACGCGCCGTAGCGATGTGCGAGCCGGCAGATATCGCCAACAGGAGCAATATCGCCGTCCATGGAGTAGACGGATTCAAAGGCAACGATTTTTGCGGCATCAGGATCGGAGGCCTTGAGCAAGCTTTCAAGATGATCCATATCATTGTGCCGCCAGATATGTTTGAGAGCGGAACTGTGTCGTATTCCTTCTATCATGGATGCATGATTGTTTTCGTCGGAGAAGATTTCGCAACGCCCCAGGATTCCCATCTTCGGCAAGACGCTCAGCACGGCTTGATTGGCGACATAACCGGAAGTGAAGAGCAGTGCAGCTTGCTTGTTATGCAAATCTGCGAGTTCGTGTTCGAGTTCGACGTGGTAATGCGTTGTTCCGGAAATATTGCGTGTGCCGCCCGCGCCCGCGCCCGCGGTCTCGAGGGCTTCGTGCATAGCGTCAAGGACAACGGAATCCTGTCCCATTCCGAGATAGTCGTTGGAACACCATACGGTGACGGGGCGCGTCATGCCATCGTCGTGGAAGGTTGCGGCGGGAAAATCGCCCTTGTGCCGCACGATGTCGGTGAAAACCCTGTACCGCCCCTCCCTATGCAGTTGTTCAAGGGCGTTTTGAAATTTTTTCTCATAATCCATGATTGCCAAGGCTAGCACAAGATTGGATTTTTTTCACGGGAAAAGAAGGTTAAAACATCAACACCAAGCGGGGCGGTATTTGGGCCTTTTATAGACGCGAACGAGTTCCTCGCTCAAAAGAATTTCCCCGATATTGCTGCCATCCATCGTGTAAACGTCCGCGATGATGCGCCCGTAGTAACCTCTTTCGGTATTGCCGAGGATGACCCTGTCGCCAGCGAGTTGTTTGAGGCGCCGCTCGCTTTGTTCATACAGGTTTTTGGCATAGAGGCAATTGTCACGGTCTTTCTTTTCCGGCGCATCGATTCCGCGCAAGCGCACGGATTGTTCCTCGAACACGCCGGGACGGATTTCGATTTCGGCCTTGAACGTATCGCCGTCAATGATTCTGGTGACTTTCACTCCCTTTGGAGAAGAGGCGCGCGCACCTGTTTGGGGTGCACTGTCACCAATTTTTCCGTAATACGGAACGCGCTTGTCTGTTTTAGATGTGCTGTCGGCGACGGCGTTGCCGGATTCTTGATAAAAATCAGGAAAGTTTTCATTTATAACTCCAGCGATTGCAAAGAGCGACAGACAGAACGATAAAAAGACCACGCGCCGCAACAAGTTTTTGAATGTTCTTACCGGCATTTGCCAGAATTTCGAAATTCCAGTGCGACGATAACGCCTGGGCATGTAAAGGACTTTGCGACGAGCACGGCGCCCGGTAGAATACGGCCTGCGAGGGAACATCCCGCATCATACCATACATTGGCGCAAAATGCCGAGTGGGCCCAATATTATCTTTGGTTGCGAAGCCCCATATATCCCAAATCAGGCATGAACTGATAGAATTATCTTCAGGTTGTTGAAGTTCTCCTAGAGTGGATACAGCGCAGTTATCGGCAATATCGGGGTAAGGAGAAGGCCGTCGGTGGGCTTCGCACAGATATAAGGCGGGAGTCAACAAGACACCAATAGTTTTGATAGTTATTGGTGGTGTCGGTGTCGCTATCATAGATTTGCTGCCTTAAAGCAGGCCTCTCCTCCTCATTTTCTTTACGTTGCGCACCCTCGCGCCAGAAAGGATATTCGTTCAACGGTGCAGTTGTATCCCCAATCTTCCGCGCTTTGCTTATGCAAGCCGTGCACCCTCTCGGCACCCCCGCCCTTGCCTTTACTGCCCCACCTTCGCCGGAAGCAGGATTGCAGGCATGCAATCGTCCATTTTAATTGTTATGGTATATACGCTTGCAATTGTTTTGTTCTCTTTCTAGGTTTAGTTTGGAATTACATTCAAAAATATACAGGTGTTGATTTGAGGGGTATCCTTGAAAAAATGAGGAAGAGAATACACAAGATGGGCTTGCATAGAGCAATATTAGGGGACTGCATTGACGCAGATAAAACGATTGACCTTAACTCGGTTGATCTTATATATCTTGATCCTCCGTTTTTTACCCAAAAAATTCAACAACAAAAAAACAGAGAAGGCACAAAACATTTTAGCTTTCATGATTTATGGGCGAATGATTCCGAATATGCAGATTATCTTGTTCAAAGGCTATTAAGGTTAAAACCGTTACTCAAGGATACAGGATCAATATTTTTTCACTGTGATAAAACCGCCTCACATATAGCTCGTCTCCTTCTCGACAGCGTTTTTGGAGAAGAAAATTTTTGCTCTGAAATAATTTGGTATTTTAAACGGTGGTCAAATTCCAAAAAAGGCTTATTGTCGGCCCACCAAACCATTTTTTTCTACTCTAAATCACGTGATTTCAAATTTAACAAAATTATGCAGGAGTATTCTGCATCAACGAACGTTGACCAGATAATGCAAAAGCGTGCACGTGATTCCAAGGGAAAGAGTGTTTACGCGCGTTCAGAGGACGGAAAAATTTTAAATGGCGGTGCTAAAAAAGGCGTGCCGTTATCTGACGTATGGGAGATACCTTTTTTAAATCCAAAGGCTAAAGAGCGCGTTGGATACCCCACACAGAAACCGGTTCTTTTGCTTAATAGAATAATAGAGTTGGTAACGGATGAAGATGATTTGGTTCTCGATCCATTCTGTGGAAGTGGAACTACTTTAGTTGCGGCCAAACAATTAAAACGTCGGGCAATAGGATACACTTCTGAAGATGCAGTAAATCTAACAAATGAGCGCCTGGCTAACCCAGTGGTAACCACTTCCACCTTAATGGAAAATGGCAGGGAAAGTTACAACCAGCATTCCAAGGAAGCACGGGAAATTCTCAACGGTATTGATTATACGCCAGTGCATAGAAACAGTGGAATTGACGCATTGCTAAAACATGAGATTGATGGACGGCCTGTTTTTTTAAGAATCCAAAAACAAGGTGAAACTACCCTTGATTCCCTTGTTTCTTTAAAGAGAAGCACAAAAACAAAAGGGGAGTGCATCAGAATTTTAATAAAAACAAGCGCTGACTCGGTGGATTTGTCCGAGTATCTAGAGGGAGTTTATATCATTCCATCTACCAGCTGTCTTCTTCATGACTTTTTAAGCACAGGAGATAGACAGAAACAGGATACGTCAAGCCAAAAGCCCTCTAAGACACCGGCAGACCTGAAATCTCCATAATGAGTTTGCGCCGGATGGCTTCGGCGTAGTGTTGATAGTCTTTCGCCTTGATGACAAAGAAACCCTTCCCTCCAACGACGTTCTTTTCAAAATATCTGTTCAGATTCGCAATTTCATCAAGGATGGCAAGCCCGTTGATGGTGATGCCACGTGCAAGCAATGCGTCCCGGGCGGTTTGTATTTCTTCTCCGCTGTTGTTGCGGCCGTCCGCGGAGATATCGACAACGCTGCGCACGGCATCATTGTTTTCTTCGAGAAGCGCGCCGGCGAACAACAATGCCTCGGATAAGGATGTTCCGCCTTCGGCGGTCAGGCGCGGGGTTGCGGCAACGGTTTCAGCGAAGAGCAAGGCGCTTTCGCGGTCATCGACAAGTGTCCACGGCACGGTGACGATTTGGGCGGAGGTTGACGACCATTGCACGAGAGTAACGGCGATGCGTCCGTATTCCCCCCGCCCTATTACGTCAATGACTTCCTTGGAACGGAACGCGTTTGCGATACCCTTCATCTGAAGGGAAAATTCCCGCGCATCAACGCTGAAGGAACAATCGATCGCAAGGACGAGCCGCAAGTCGAGGGGCGTGTTGTTTTGCGCAAGCGAAGGGGCCGGACCGAGCAGCAACAAAAGCAGCACTGCCCAAGCCCTAGGTCTTAAAGCGCTCAAGAGGGCGAAATGCCCCGCAAGCGTTCGGAACGCCGCCGCAGGAGTTCAACGACGGTGAGCAGCAGAATGGACATGACGACGAGAATGGTTGCAACGGCAAGGATTGTCGGCGAGATTTGCTCCCGGATACCCGACCACATCTGCCTCGGGATGGTTCTCTGTTCGAAGCTGGAAAGGAAGATGACGAGCACCACCTCGTCGAAGGAGGTAATAAAAGCGAACAACGCGCCGGAGATGACGCCGGGCAGTGTCAGGGGCATGATGACGCGAAAGAAAGTGGTGCTAGGTTTCGCGCCGAGATTGGCGGCAGCCCGTGTTAGAGAATGGTCGAAGCCTGCGAGCGTCGCAGTCACGGTTATGATGACGAAGGGTGTTCCAAGGGCTGCGTGTCCGAGTATGACGCCGAGATAGGTGCTTGCGAGCCCGACGTAGGAGTAGAAGAAGTACATTCCCGCGGCGGAAATGATGAGCGGAACAATCATCGGGGAAATGAGGAGTCCCATGATCCAGTCGCCGTAGGGCATCTCGGGACGGGATAGTCCAAGCGCTGCGATGGTGCCGAGCGTCGTTGCGATGACCGTTGCGCTGATAGCAATGAGAAAGCTGTTCTTCATGGAATGAATCCATTGCCCGTTGCTCCAGCTATCGGCGAGCCATGCCGCGGAAAAAGGCGCGCCGGGGTCGCTCATTCCGTTGGTGAGGACATCGAGATACCAGCGCATGGAGAAAGCCTCGGGGTCGAGCGACAGCATTTCGGGCGTGAAGGTGAAGTACGGCTCCGCGTTGAATGAGAGCGGCACGATGATGAGAATGGGTGCAATGAGGAAAATGAAGATGAGTCCGCACAAAATCCGAAACCCGTAATACCACGCCCGCTCCAGCGGACCGACGTAACTTGGCAGTGCCGACATGTTCGCGCCCTCCTTCCCTTATCCGAACTTGAGTCCGCGCAAACCGATAAAACGGCTGTACAGCCCGAACAGCACGAGAACGCTGAGCAGCAAGATGCTTCCGAGAGCGCCTGCAAGGCCCCAATTGAGGGATCTCTGCATGTGGTATGCGATGATGTTGGAGATGAGTTGCCCGGTTTCGCCTCCGACGAGCGCGGGGGTGATGTAGTATCCGATGGCAAGGATGAAGACCAGGATTGCGCCCGCGCTGATGCCGGGAACGGTTTGCGGGAGGTATATGCGCACGAAAGCAACGAACTGATTGGCGCCGAGCGAGCGGGCGGCGCGCATGTAGGAAGGCGGAATGGTCCGCATGACGCTATAGAGAGGCAACACCATGAAGGGGAGAAGTATGTGGGTCATAGCGACGATGGTTCCGGTCATGTT
Organism: Hyphomicrobiales bacterium; assembly: GCA_026708545.1. GTDB lineage: Bacteria > Pseudomonadota > Alphaproteobacteria > JAPOUT01 > JAPOUT01 > JAPOUT01. The sequence continues at coordinate 9,241 of JAPOUT010000082.1, read as the reverse complement.
GAATATCATTTGAATTCTCTCTTCCTCGTCAATGATTCCCACTGCGACGAAAATGTCGTTGATAACCCCTTGGCTTTGCAGCAGGACGATCCAACTCGTTGTCCGCACGAGTAACGACGTCCAAAAAGGCAACAGCACGAGTATCATGAGGAGGTTGGAGTATCGCAACGGCAGGTTGGCCATGAGGTAAGCGATGGGGAATCCAAGCAGGAGCGTCAGAACGGCGATAACCAACGAAACCCCGAAGGTTCGCAAAAAAAGCGAGACGTAGATACGGCGTTCCTCGGCCTGCCGGACGATTTCATTTTGCTCGTTGTGTTTGAGATCAAGAGCGGAGAGATAGTAAGAGATGGAGTAAGCGGAATCGTGTCGTTGTATGACTGTGAATGTTTCGACGTTCCCCCATTTTTTATCGATGTCCAAAAACGTCTGTTTCCACGGACCTGTTTCAATTTTATCGATGCGCCTTGCAGTTTTGTTGAAAAGTCCGCGCATGCCGGATTTTTCGTAGTTGAGACGCTTGCCGACCCTGCCGATGGTTTTGTTTTCACGTCCGATTTTGAAATCTTGCGCCATTGCCTCGAAAACGGGCTCGCCGGGCAGGCTTTCGCCATCCCAGCCCTCAAGGGCATCAAGAGTGTTCGACATGTACGAGACGACTTGCGGATCCTCAACGCTCCTGGTGAGCATATTGAGTATCGGGAAGACGAAAGAGAAGAGGATGAAGACGAGCAGCGGAACGACGAGGAAGAATGTGCGCTGCTTTTGGCGACGCTGCGCGCGCTGAAGACTGAGTTTGAGGGGCGTTCCGTCGGCGGTGCGCATGACGCCGTCGTCGCCGTTGGATTTGTCTATATTGCCAGTAATCGCCATTTTGTCATCCGGACGGGCCGGGCGAAAGCCCGCGCGCCGTGACGCTCGTCACGAACGCGCGGATTTCGCTGCCACCAAGCAGGGCCGTGCGGCCCGGCAAGGTCTTATTGAGCAAGCCAAGCGTTGAAGCGCTCGGAGAGCTCGTCTTTGTTGTCGGCCCAAAAGTCAAAGCCGGTCCAAAAGCCCTGGTCGGCGTATTTGGTCGGCATGTGCGGAGCCATGTCGATGCCGAGGTCGGCATGCTTGCCGACGAGCGGAAGCGACGACTTGCGCAGAGGTCCGTAGGATATCCACTTTGCCTGGTCCGCAAGCCTCTGGGTGTCGGTTGCGTAGCGAACGAACTTCTTGACGGCGTCAATGTGCTCGCTGCCTGCGGCGATTGCCCAGCCGTCAAGGTCAAGGGCCTGCCCGTCCCAAAGCATTGCGATGGGCTGCTTTTCCTCCTCAATGGCGGCGAAAAGCCGTCCGTTGTAGGCGGAGGCTATCACGACTTCGCCGTCGGCGAGGAGTTGCGGGGGCTGCGCGCCAGCTTCCCACCAAACAACGGAGTCCTTGATGGTGTCGAGCTTGGCGAACGCGCGATCAACGCCTTCGGGCGTCGAGAGCACATCGTAGACATCGTCTTTGTCGACGCCGTCCGCTATAAGTGCCCATTCGAGGTTGTATGTCGGAACCTTCTGCAAGCCCCGTTTTCCGGGGAACTTATCGAGGTCGAAGACGTCGGCAACGGTTTCAGGAGAAACAAGGTCGCTGCGGAATCCGAACGTGGTCGAGTAGGCGATTTGCGGAATGAAGCAAGGGCTTCCGAGCGCTTCCGGCAGGAAGTCCTGCGTCGGCCGCGAGCCGTCCTCGCCGCGGGCGAGGTCGTCGTCGAAATCGATTTCGAGGAACAAGCCCTCATCGCAACCGGTGACCGCATCGGTGTAAATGACGTCAACGAGATCCCAGGTGACGTTTCCTGCTTCGGACTGGGCGCGCACTTCGGCAAGACCGCCGGAGTAATCCTCGAAATTGATTTTCACGTCCGGATTGGCCTGCGTGTAGGGCTTGATGTACGCGTTGCTCTGGGATTCGGAGTAAGCGCCGCCCCAAGAGACCGCGGTGAACTCCTCGGCCTTGGCGGACGAGCCGCCGCCAATTCCGAGAACGACGCCGAAGCCTGCAACGGCAAGGGCGCTGGTTAAGGTTTTGATTTTCATCTTTCTTTCCTATTTGTTGTTACGGATTTTGCCCCGGCGGCGCCGGAGCGGTTCAAATGCTTTCGAGGCGGCCGCCTTGAAAGTTTCATCCCCCGCGTCGGGATTGTTTCGGGCGCTCATTGCCGCGCCTTTCCTTCCATGTCAATGACATTGCAGTCGAGGGCCCTGCAATCTTCGGTGAGCCATCCGATGGAGACTTTCTGCCCGCTTCCCAGAATCTTGTGTCCGTGGACGTTCGGGATCTTGACGACGAAGTCGTCGCGGTCGGCAACTTTCATCCGTGTGCGAATGTGGTCCCCGAGATAGATGAGTTCTTCAATTTGTCCTTCGAGGACGGAGAGCTCGCCGCCGGAGACGTCCGGGTCGACGATGATGCGTTCGGGCCGTATGGACAGGATGGTGTCAGTGTTTTCGCCCTGGACGTTGACGGCCTGCGCGCGCGCGATGGTTCCGCCATGCAGTTCGACAGTCGCAATGCCGTTGGAGACTTCGCGCACGCGCCCCTGCAGCGAGTTGTTTTCGCCGATGAATTGGGAAACAAATGTTGTGGTCGGCTTTTCGTAGAGTTCAACCGGGGTGGAGAGTTGCTGGATCACGCCGTCGTTGAAGACGGCGATACGATCGGACATCGTGAGGGCTTCGGACTGGTCGTGGGTGACATACACGACGGTGACGCCGAGGCGTTCATGGATGTGCTTGATTTCATACTGCATCTGCTCGCGGAGTTTTTTGTCGAGCGCGCCGAGGGGCTCGTCCATGAGAACGAGGTCGGGTTCGAAGACAAGCGCGCGGGCAACGGCGACGCGTTGCTGCTGCCCTCCGGAGAGTTGCGCGGGCCGCCTCGCCCCGAACTCGGAGAGTTCGACCATGTCAAGGGCCTGTTGGACTTTCTGCCGGATGTCGTCGCGCGGGATTTTTCTCACCTCGAGAGGAAAGGCCAGGTTTTCGGCAACCGACATGTGCGGGAAGAGCGCGTAGTTTTGAAACACCATGCCGATGCCGCGCTCGTGGGGGGGAACGTTGTTGATGGACTTGCCTCCGAGCAGTATCTCGCCGTGCGTCGTGGTTTCGAAGCCTGCGAGCATCATCAGGCAGGTTGTCTTTCCGGACCCCGACGGGCCAAGCATCGTGAGGAACTCGCCCTTGCCGATGGAGAGATTCAGGTTCTTGACGACGAGGGTCTCGCCGTCATAGCTCTTCTGCACATTCTGAAATTTTACGAAATGCTCCATCGCCACACGATTGTAGGGGAACAGCGGGTTTGATGCAAGGGGTGTTTTTTCGCGGAAATTCGCGAATTTTGGGACAATGCCGCCTCTTTGCCGGAAGGAGGAAAGGAGGCGGGGAACTCTCCGCGCCTCCTTTTTGGCCGGGGAGCGGAATACCGGGAACCGTCCGCCTGCGCGCATAATTGGTGGAATTCAGCCGGCAAAGGGGTCGCCGATACCCCCGCCAACCGAAAAAACAAACTGCGCGCTTCCCGAAAAGTTTCAGACCCGTGCAGAAACGCCGACAACGGCAGGCGGCCCCTTTCAAACGGCAGATGAGCCGGACACAACCCAATAATCCGGTAATTTCGAGGATAATACGGAACTGCAAGGGAGGTGGTTTACCGGGTTTTTAGATGGCGGCAAACACGACACACGCATTACTAGGGCGTGCGGCACTTAATTTTGTTTAACGATTTCTGTGAAGTCCGACCAATCTTCGACCTTGAAAACGCGAATATCCCTAACGGCTTCCTTAAACCACGAAATGCCGGAAAGTTTGTTGATTGCGCGATAAACGGCTGTCAGCCGTCTTCTTCGGTGATTACTTGTCATCTTCTTTTCTTGGAGGACTTCCCACCGCATAAAAAATATCATGTTCTCTTTCATGGGATTTTATAAAATTCTCAAGCGTTGTTCCAATTTTTGTCATGTTTTCTGACAATTTCCAAGAAAGAATCCATGCAGTGCCTATTACAGTAATTATAATAGGAGCTACGATAGCTATAATTTCCAAAATACTAAAAGACACAATATCTCTCCCTGTTACTCGTAGTTAATATTTAGGACTTTGGCGACTCTTACACTCACAGATACCGAACCCCCGCCACATACAGCAATTGCAGTTATAAGGTCCATGATTTTATCTCCTCGCATTAACTACGTACTGGTCACATAATGAGAAGCATTCAACTCCTTGCGACTCTGAGCATAACACCCGAATGCAACCCAGTCAAGGGGCAAGAGTCAAGGCTACTTCGATGGTATAGCACAAGATTGAGATGGGGGTAAACGGAACTCTAGTGATTCGGAACATGCCGTGAAAAGGCGCTTTACAAGCGGTTTGTCGGCTGTTTTGGATTCCTTGCTGTCGCTCTGTGCGGAATCCTCCCGGCAAACCTGTTCACAATATCATCGTCAGGACAGCACCGTTTTTGGTGCGCCGATATACGCTCCTCTGACCGACGGGTTAGTTCTTTTATCCGTTCGATAATGGTGCATCTTCGGCGTGCATTCCAATAACAGCATACCTTCGGATTCAAAGTTCATCAACGCTGTATGCCGCTTGAAATTTCCGGATTCATCCATAAGTCCCCGACCGGTCATGAGAAAGAAGCAGAAATGAAGCGCGGCAAGGTCGAAAAAAAATACCGGCATCCTTCGAGGGCGGGCGGAATCGTTGTCCTCACTCCTCAGTTATGAAATTAACACGATGCGAGTCACCGATGACCGTGCCGTCCGGCACGCTGTGGATCCAAAGGCTGTGATTGCCGGGAGGATTTTTAAAGATATATTTGATGTTCCAACGAGTGCTTCTATCGTTCCTGTACACCTCTATATTTTCCAGCGGGGTGCCGTCACTTGACATGCGGAGATCAACGGTCGGGTGGCCTGTGTCGCCATAATCCAAGTCCCCGCAACAATCGGTGACATATTGACCGCCCACGCTAAGTCTTATGGGCGTCTCCGGCGGCTCGATGCGGAGAAACATACTGACAGTTTCATACGCTTCCGGCGTGTAATACAAATTGCCAAAAACGTCTCTATTCACGGGATACTCGCCATAATACACTATCGTCTCTGAAACCGGGACCACCTGTTGCACGGTAAGGAAAACGCTCGGCAGCCTGTTGTCGCGCATGAATATCGCCGAAGAACCGTGCGAGCCGACATAAAGACCCTCCGGCAATTGCTTTCTGTCAACGGAGAATGTGACCGTGTCGTTGTCGTAGTCGGCGTCCTGGCGGGCCTGGATTTCGAATGTGGCAAAAGTGTTGTCCCGGTCGAAGTGGACCGTGTAGTCTTCGAAACGCACATCGGAGGGCGTGACGCTGATTATGTCCCACGCATCCCGGTCGCCGTGCACCAAAACAGGCACGGCGAGGGTTTGCCCCTCTTCGAGCGGCGGCCCCGAGAGCTGGAGGCTCGTGGTCGTCCTCTCCCTCTCGTTTACTTCCACCCCCTCCTGTATGAAACTGACGCTCCTTGCTTCGTCATCGAGGATGTCAACGGACCACCTGTCGTTGAGTATGGTGAAGTGCGGAGCAAAATGCTGCAACTCAAAACGCTGCCCGTCCCCGTAATGGTCGTTGTCATCGCTGAAATAAATTTCGATGTGCTCGCGAACGGCGTTGCTGTCCTGTTTTGCTTCGAAGGTAAGGGTGATGGTGTCGGCACTAACGCTTCGATCGCTTTGAACCCGGGCCATGTGACCGTACATATCGTCGGGATAACTGTAATCGTCTGTGCCGTCGTATGAAAGCGATAAAGGCGTGGTTTCCGAATCTTTATACAGATTGATGCTTGACACATCGCCTTCTATCCGCAAGGGAAACAAAAAGTCTCTCGTGATGAGCGGCGGCGAGATTCGCAACTTGGCGCTGATACGCTCCCCTTCCCTGACCCAATTGCTCGGCGCGTCCAATGTGACCGTCCGCTCATTGTCCTCAATGGTAACGTCATGGGCGTTCCGGCCGATGCTCCAGCCTTCGGGCAGAACATCGGCGCCGGAAAGTTCCCATATCAAAATGCCGACGGCGGTGTGACCCGTGACATCGCCGGTGGAGACGACTTCAAAGACGACCTCTTTCTCCCCGGGATTGATGGTGAGTATCTTTTCATCCGCATCGTAGGAACCGCCCGTTACGGAGGTGAAGGCGATGCCGCCTACGTAGCCGGTAAGTTCCATGCCGATTTTGGCGGCGCCCTCGAGCGGGCCGTCCACGAGGAGTTTGATTGCGGTGCCGTCGTGCGCCAGAAGATGGTCTTCCTCAACAACCGAGGACGGCTTCTCCCACGAGACGGCGTAATCGTCCGTATCGGCCGGATCAACCGGTATGGTGAGGCGGTAGACGATCTCGTCGCGCAGCACCCAGCCGCCGGGAAAGTCCCCGCCCATGGATATCGTGATGTCGAAGGATTCGGGATGTTCGTTGATCGCGTCATCGACGACGTTGATGTCGAAGAGCGCCGCCAGGTTGGGAGCGCCCCTGACGTCCGCACTCTTCATGTTGAAGGCGTATCGTCCCGCACCGGAGAGCGCGCGCAGGGAGGAGCGCTCATCCTCCCGGTTGGCGAGGGTGACGTCGTCGGCGTATTCCTCCGGCACGGAGAGAATGAAATTGAGTCCGCCGGCATCGGGAGCGGACTGCGTGAGGTAGACGGCGGCCGACGCCGTGCCGCCCTCGGGGGTGGTCGAGGAGAGTTGCGCTAAGGAGCCGCGTCGCACACCGTCGCGCGGCCATTGCGAAAGCGAAGCGACCGGCACCGCGCCTTCGTCGTTGTCGAGAATGGTGACGGTGTAGCGGCTTGAGGGCCCGACGCCCCAGCCTTCGGGCAGGGGACTGCCGGGATCTTCCGCAAGCAGAAGGGTGACGGTCTCGAGGTCGTCGTCTTCGGCATCGTCGTCGGCGGTGACGGTGATCCAGAAACTTTCGGTTCCCCCGGGAATGGTGATGACGTTACCGCTGTCGCGCGAGACGTTGTCCGAGATATCGAAGGTGTAGTCCTGCGCGGGGGAAGCGGGATTGGCGCCTTCGGCGGGGAAGCGCAAGACAACTTTCATCGCATCGGGATTGGGATGGTTGATGCGCACCGTCGCGGTCGCGGACTGCGCCCCCTCCTCGTTGACGCTCGCGCCGGTGCCGACGAACTCGATGACGTTCCCCCCGGGCAGGGCAATTTCGTTGTCGGCAACGGTCAGGGTGAGCGTGTCGTTGCCGGCGTCAATCTCCCAGCCGTCGGGAAAGTCCGCCCGGTCGGGCGTGAGCCGGAAGGTGAAGGTCTCGGTTCCCTCCTGGAGAATGTCGTCAACGGGAGTGAAGGTGACGGGAACGAGACCGTCGGCGGGAAAGTTGCGGTTGGAGCCGAGGGCAATGAAGTCGTATCTCGCGCTCCAGGCTCCGCGGGCGACGAAGGGCGTGAAGTCCGCTTGGTCGTTATGCGTGACTTCCATGGTGATGGAGGGAATGTGCGCGGGCGCAATGCCTCCGCTCGCAACGTCGGTGAGCTTCAGGCTGGCGGTCACGGCCGCGCCGCCTTCCGCTATCTCGATGGCGGACGTCTCCCATCCGATGGTATTGGGGAGCGGGGTGGCGTCGTTGAAGACGACGAGGCTGGTGTTGCGGTCCGAGTCAACCAGCCATTCGTCGGGAAACCCCGCGCCCGCTTCCAGCGTGACCGTGAAGCGGTTGTTGAGGTTGTCGTTCTCGCCGGGATGGGAAACGATGAATTCCGCCCTCGTTTGCCCTTCGGCAATCGCAAGGCTTCCCCCCGCCGCGGAACTCGAAACATAGGTCGCCTGCGAAGCGTCGTTGAGCGCCAGGGAGAGTCCCGTTGATGGTTCCGCCCGCAGGTTGAGGTTGAGGCCGCCTTGGGGCGCGGGATGGGAGAGTTCGACGGCTAGGATTGCTTTGCCCCCGGCTTCCGTGTCCGTCGTGGTCGCGCTCGTGAAACCGGCGGCGGCGGTGTCGTTCTCGCCGACGGCGATCTGCCATCTACGCGGTTCGCCGATCTCCCAGTCTTCGGGCAGCGTGTCCGCCGAGAGCGTGAGAACAACATACTCGCGCGTGATGTTGTCGTCCTCGGGAACGGCCAGCGAAAGGGCGACCGTCGTCGCGCCTGCGGGAATCGTAACGATGTTGTTCGCAACGCTCGCGCCCGCGGGAGCGGTCGCGCTCAAAATGTAACCGCTAACATCCGCGTCCGCGATTCCGCTTAGCGCAACCGCCACCTTCGCTTCCGCGGGCAGCGCCTCGCTTGCGCGCAGCGTAATGCGCGCGGACGTGCCCTCTTGCACGGCGAAATCGGAGGCTTGCCGGTCCGGGTCAAAGGAGACCGTCGGGCCCGGAACGTCGTCGTCTTCAATGTCGAGGTCGTGCGTGCTCGCCGCGGAAGCCACCGCCCATCCCCCGGGAAGCCCCGAATCCCCGAGCGTCAACGTGGCGTTCTCGTGTTCCCCGTCAACGTCATGCTCGGAGGACACTACCAGGGGGAGGCGCGTAATGCCGGAGGGAATCGTCAGCGTCGTTCCCTCGTAAACCGCCGACGTATCCTTGGCAGGCGTGATGCGGATGTCGGGGTTGTCGCTCCGCAGCGACACCGCGCCCGCTTCCGGAAGCGGATTGGTGAGAACGAGGGTGACGACCGCGTGCGTCGCGCCCTCATGGACGGCGCCTTCGGAGAGTTTCGTTTCGGAGGCCGCATCGAAGCCGACGGTGTTGTCGCTCGCATGAATGTGCAGCGTATGCGTGTTCCTCCCGGAGATGCTCCATCCCTCCGGCAGGTTGGGGCCGCTGAGCAGTATGGTGATCTCCTCGATGTTCTCGACGTCCGCGTCGTCCCTGATGTTGACGGTGAAGCTTCCCCTGTCTTCGCCGCTCGCAATCGAAACCGTGCCCGCAGGCTCCACGACCTCCTCTCCCGGCGCAACCTCCCAGACCATCCACAGGCTTCCCTCCCCCTCCGCCGGCACCGACGAGACCACGTCCAGTTCGACCGAACCGCCTTCCGGCGCGCTCAATGGCAGGTCCGCCGCAAAACCGATCACGCCCCTGGGCGGCGCATCGGCGAGGGTGAGCGTGTGCGTCCGCGTCCCGTCCAGCGTCCATCCCGGCGGCAGCGGGTCTGCCGCGGAGAGCGACAGCACCACGGTCTCGTCGCCTTCGCCGAGCGCATCGTTGA
>JAPOUT010000018.1 GCA_026708545.1 Hyphomicrobiales bacterium | reverse complement strand
GGAGTCGAAAATCCACCTCTCCAACATCGCCCTGGAGGATCCCGGCGGCAAGGGAGGCACGCGTTTTTCCGTGCGCCTCGAGGAAGGACGCAAGCGCCGGCATGCAAAACGATCGAAGGAGTATATCGATGCCTGAGACATACGTCCCCCGCATGAAGAAGCGCTACCTGGAACAGGTCCATCCCGGCCTGAAGCAGGCGTTCGGCTTTCGCAACGATTTGCAGGTGCCGCGCCTGGAGAAGATCGTGTTGAACATGGGCGTGGGCGCCGCGGTGAGGGATTCGCGCAAGGTCAAGGCCGCCGCCGAGCATCTCGCCCTGATCGCCGGACAAAAACCGGTCGTCACCAAGGCGCGCCGCTCGGAGGCGAACTTCAAACTGCGCCAGGGCATGGCGATCGGCGTCAAGGCGACGTTGCGGCGCGACAGGATGTTCGAGTTTGTCGACAGGCTTGTAACCATCGCGTTGCCGCGCGTGCGCGACTTCCGCGGACTGAACCCGAACAGTTTCGATGGTAACGGCAATTTCGCCATGGGAATTAAGGAGCACATCGTTTTCCCCGAGATTGACTACGACAAGATCGAGGACATCTGGGGCCTGGATGTGATTGTTTGCACGACCGCGCGCAGCGACGAGGTTGCGCGCGAACTGCTGCGCGGGCTGGACTTTCCCTTCCCGCAACCGGTGTCGCAATAAAGGAGGCGAGTTTATGGCAAAGAAAGGTGATATCGAACGCAACCGCAACGTAAAAAAACTGGTTGCAAAATATGCGGGCAGACGCGCGCGGTTGAAGGCGATCTTGCGCGACGGCGAAAGATCGAACGAGGACAAGTTCCAGGCGCGCCTGAAGCTTGCACAGCTGCCGCGCAACTCTTCGCCGACGCGCGTGCGCAACCGCTGCGAGCTGTCCGGCCGCGCGCGCGGATATTACCGGAAGTTTCGTTTGTCGCGGATATGGCTGCGCGAGATGGCGTTGCGCGGACACATTCCCGGCATGGTTAAATCAAGCTGGTAGGAAGTTAGAAAGATGAGTTTTTCAGACCCGTTGGGAGACATGCTGACCCGGATTCGAAACGCGCAAATGCGCCGCAAGGGGGTCGTGCGCGTGCGAGCGTCCTCGCTGTGCGCGCGTGTGCTCGATACGCTCAAGGAGCAGGGATTCATCCGGGGCTATCGCGAGGAGGCGCTGCGCCCGGGCATCAATGTTCTCGATGTGGAGTTGAAGTACCACGATGGCGAGCCGGTGATACGCTTCCTCAAGCGCGTCTCCCGTCCGGGGCGGCGTGCGTACGCCGGCGCCAAGGAGATTCCGCTGGTCTATAACGGCTTGGGGATTTCGATATTGTCGACCTCGCGCGGCGTAATGTCGGATGCCCAGGCGCGCGCCTGCAACGAAGGCGGCGAGATTTTGTGCGCGGTGTTTTGAGGTAACGGACATGTCGCGAATTGGAAAAAAACCCGTCCCCGTTCCCGAAGGCGTCGAAGTGCGCGTCAACGGCAACGTGGTCGAGGCGAAGGGCAAGAACGGATCGGGAAGCCTGGAACTGCTCGACAGCGTGACGCTCGAGCAGGGCGAGGGCGAGTTGCGCCTCGCGCCCAGGGATGATTCGATGCGTTCGCGTTCCATGTGGGGAATGCAGCGAACGCTTTTGGACAATTTGCTGGTGGGGGTCTCGAGCGGGTTTTCCAAGACGTTGCTGTTGAACGGGGTGGGATACCGCGCCGAAATGCGCGGCAAGGAGTTGCGCATGCAATTGGGATTCAGCCATGATATTCTGTATCCGGTGCCCGAGGGCATCGAGATCAAGTGTCCGCGTCCGGTGGAAATTATCGTTTCGGGACGCGACCGCCAGCGCGTCGGGCAGGTTGCGGCGAACCTGCGCGCCTACCGCCCGCCGGAGCCGTACAAGGGCAAGGGCGTTCGCTATTCCGACGAGACGATTATGCGCAAGGAAGGGAAAAAGAAATGAGCGAGCGTTTTGAAACCGTTGCACGCCGTGCGACGCGGGTCCGCACGAAACTGCGCCGGGGCAACAAGGAGGGGCGTTTGCGCCTGTCGGTGTTTCGTTCGTCGAAATACATCTACGCGCAGATCATTGACGATGCGCGCGGGTGCACGCTGCATTCGGCATCGTCGCTGGAGTCGGCGTTTCGCGAACAGCGCGGCGAAGGCTCCTCCTGCGACAAGGAGGCCGCGCGCAAAGTCGGCGAAATGGTCGCGCGGCGCGCCCTCGAGGGCGGCGTCAAGAGAGTCGTGTTCGACAGGGGCGGTTATGCATTTCACGGACGGGTGCTTGCGCTTGCGCAGGGCGCGCGCGAGGCCGGCCTGGAGTTTTAGGAGAGGATAGGAGAAATGGCACGAAGAGAACGGCCCGCCAAGGGCGAGAGAGGCGAACGCGAACCGAGCGAATTGGTCGACAAGCTCACGCATATCAACAGGGTTTCGAAAGTCGTCAAAGGGGGGCGTCGTTTCGGTTTTGCGGCATTGGTCGTCGCGGGCGACAAGCGCGGACGCGTGGGCTTCGGCCACGGCAAGGCGCGCGAGGTTCCCGAGGCGATTCGCAAGGCGACCGACGAGGCGAAAAAGAACCTGATATCGGTGCCCCTGTACGAAGGACGCACGTTGCACCATGACGTGTCCGGGCGCTGGGGGGCCGGGCGCGTGATTCTGCGCGCAGCGCCTCCGGGCACGGGAATTATCGCGGGCGGGCCGGCGCGCGCGGTTTTCGAGACGCTGGGGATGCAGGACGTCGTCGCCAAATCGATCGGCTCGTCGAATCCGTATAACGTCGTGCGTGCGACGTTCTCGGCGCTGCGCAAGGAATGTTCGCCGCGCATGGTTGCGGCGCGGCGCGGCAAGAAGCCGAGCGAGGTGGTCACGCGCCCGCAAAGACGCTCGGCGGGCGAAGATGCCGCGAAGAAGGATGACGTGAAGAAGGATGACGCGAAAAAAGACGATGTAAAAAAGGATGCCGCGAAGAAAGAGGCCGTGAAGAAAGACGCGGCGAAGAAGGATGCGGCACCCGCGAAAGAGTCGAAGCAGAAAGAATCGAAAAAGCCTAGAAAACCGAGAAAGACAACGAAAGAGTCATCGAAAGAGTCGAAGGAAACATGAGTAAAACGGACAAGGGCAAAACAATATGCGTGGAGCGTTTCGGTTCGCCGATACGCCGTTCCCACAGGCAGCGTTCGATACTGGTCGGGCTGGGGCTTGCGGGATCAAAGCGCCGCCGCGAGCTGGTGGATACGCCCGAAGTCAGGGGCATGGCGGAGAAACTCGCGCACATGGTTCGCATCGTTGAAAACGGCGGGAAGGACGGGAAGAATGAAACTTAACGAAATCGCCGACCGTCCCGGTTCGCGCAAGCGCGCGATGCGCGTCGGACGCGGGCAGGCATCGGGCAAGGGCAAGACGGCGGGACGCGGACACAAGGGGCAGAAGTCGCGTTCGGGCGTGGCCCTGCGCGGACGCGAAGGCGGACAGATGCCGATACACATGCGCCTGCCCAAGCGGGGCTTTCGCAACCCGTTCGCACAGCGTTATTCGATTGTCGATCTCGCGCGGCTGAACGCCGCGATTGATGCGGGCAAAATTGACGGCGCGGCGCCCATAACCTCCGAGGTGCTCTCGGGCGCGGGATTAATTCGCTCCAACCGTCCCATTTGGCGCCTGCTGGGAAAGACGAAACTCGAGCGCGCTTTGAAGGTTTGCGCAAACCATGTTTCCGCGGGCGCGCGCGCATCGATCGAGGCGGCGGGCGGAAGCGTGGAGATTAAGGAAGACGGAAAAGCCGCCGCGGCGAAAGAGCCGAAGCGTCCGGAAGAATCGAAGGAATCGAAAAAACCCGAACCCGAAGAATCGAAGGAGTCCTGACCCATGGCATCAGCAGCCGAACAACTCGCCGCCAATCTGAACTTCTCCGCCTTTGCGAAGGCGACCGAGTTGAAGAAGCGCATTTGGTTTACGCTGGGAGCTTTGCTGGTTTACCGTCTCGGCACATATGTACCCGTTCCCGGAATCGACCCCGCCGCGCTCGCGCAGGTGTTTGACTCCAACCGCGGCGGCATCATCGGGATGTTTGACATGTTTGCGGGCGGCGCGGTCGGCCGCATGGCGATATTCGCGCTCAACATCATGCCGTACATCTCCGCTTCCATCATCATGCAGCTGCTTGCGACCACCTCGCCGCACCTGGCGCAACTGAAGAAAGAAGGCGAACGGGGACGCCGCCAGTTGAACCAGTATACGCGCTACGGAACGGTGTTGCTGGCGGCCGCGCAGGGCTACGGCATCGCCGTCGGACTCGAAAGCGCCGGCGGAATCGTCACCGACCCCGGCCTGTTGTTCCGCCTCACCACGGTGATAACGCTGGTCGGCGGCACGATATTCCTGATGTGGCTGGGCGAGCAGATAACGGCGCGCGGAGTCGGCAACGGGATTTCGCTCATCATCTTCGCCGGCATCGTCGCCGAACTTCCCGGCGCTTTTGCCGGAACGATGGAACTGGGACGCCAGGGCGCCATCTCGACTTTGATAATTTTGTTTTTGATAGCGATGGTCGTCGCGGTGATTACCTTCATAGTGTTCATTGAGCGCGCACAAAGGCGCCTGCTGATTCAGTATCCCAAGCGACAGGTTTCCGGCGGCGCGTTTCGCGGCGAGAGTTCTTCGCACTTGCCGTTGAAGTTGAACACGTCGGGTGTCATTCCGCCGATATTCGCCTCGTCGTTGCTGTTGCTGCCGCTGACCCTTGCGGGGTTCTCGTCCGCGGACAGCGACTCGTGGCTTGCGGTGGTCTCGACATATCTGGGCCACGGACAGCCTCTTTACATGCTTATGTATGCGGTCGGAATTATTTTCTTTTGTTTCTTCTATACTTCGATCGTGTTCAGTCCGGAGGATACCGCCGACAATCTTCGCCGCTACGGCGGCTTCATCCCGGGAATTCGTCCCGGAAAGTCGACGGCGGAGTATATCGACTACGTGCTTACGCGCTTGACAACGGTGGGCGCGGCGTATTTGACGCTGGTGTGCCTGCTTCCGGAGGTTCTGGTCGCGCAATACAACGTGCCGTTTTATTTCGGCGGGACGTCGTTGCTGATCGTCGTGTCCGTAACCATGGATACGGTCGCGCAGGTGCAGAGTCATTTGCTGGCGCATCAATATGAAGGATTGATTCGCAAGTCGAAGTTGCGCGGGGGACGCAGTCGATGAACCTGGTTTTTTTGGGACCGCCCGGCGCCGGAAAGGGAACGCAGGCGCGTTATGTCGCGGAGCGGCATCGCCTCGTTGCGTTGTCTACGGGAGACATGTTGCGCGCGGCGGTTGCCGAGGGCAGCGAGATTGGCCTGCAGGTGCGCTCGATAATGGAAAGCGGCGGATTGGTTCCCGACGAAATAGTCGCTTCGCTGATATCGGAAGCGTTGCGGCGCGCGCGCGCGGATGATGCCGTTGATGGCGTTTTGCTGGACGGCTTCCCGAGGAATCTCGAACAGGCGAAAATGCTGGAGGAGATTTTAGAGCGGCAAGGCGAGACGATCGACGTGGTGCTGGAACTGCGCCTCGAGGACGACGCCCTGTTGCGCCGCATCGAGTCGCGCATCGCTGAAAATCCCTCCGAGCGCCGCGAAGACGACACGCCGGAGGTTTTGCGCAACCGCATCGAGGTTTATCACCGTGAGACCCGCCCCTTGGGCGATTATTACCGCGAGCGCGGCTTGTTGCATGAAATTGACGGCTCCGCCCCGGTAGAGTCGGTCACCCGCGCAATTGAGGCGGTTCTCTCGCAAGCCGCCGATATTGGCGGGCAAAGGAAGGCAGGTTGACGATGCCGCAAGATAGGGTGTATTTTATGTGCAGGGCTGGGGAGTTGAGTTTTCAGGGAGCGGATTTATGGCTCGGATAGCCGGAGTAAACATTCCCGCAAACAAGCGGGTGGAGGTGTCGTTGACCTATATCCACGGTCTCGGCGCGCGCAAGGCCCGCGAGATTTGCGCCAGCGTTGGCATTGAGGCCTCCAAGCGCGTCAACGAATTGAGCGACGCCGAAGTGATTCGAATTCGCGAGGTGATCGACAAGGGCTACATGGTCGAAGGCGATTTGCGCCGCGAGACCAGCATGAACATCAAGCGTTTGATGGATCTGGGTTGCTACAGGGGACTGCGGCACCGCAAGGGTCTGCCGGTCCGGGGACAGCGCACGCATACCAACGCGCGCACGCGCAAGGGTCCCGCGCGTCCGATCGCAGGGAAGAAGAAGTAGAATGGCACGGGAGACTTCACGGGTACGCCGTCGGGAGCGCAAGAACATCATCGCGGGTGTCGCGCATGTGAACTCGACCTTTAACAACTTGGTCATCACGATTACGGATGCGCAGGGGAATACGATTTCATGGTCGTCGGCGGGCACGATGGGTTTCAAGGGTGCGCGCAAGTCGACGCCTTACGCGGCGCAGATGGCCGCCGAAGATGCCGCCAAGAAGGCGATGGAGCACGGCATGACGACGCTCGAGGTGGAAGTTCGCGGACCGGGTTCGGGACGCGAGTCGGCGCTTCGGGCGCTGCAGGCCGCAGGTTTTACGATTACGTCGATACGCGACGTTACGCCGATACCGCATAACGGGTGCCGCCCGCCAAAGCGTCGGCGTGTATAGCAGGGGAGGTTTTACTGTGATGGAGAGGTTTGCATGGAGACGCAGATGAGTTCGTCGGAAGAATTAGGCAGCCTGCAAGCAGGCGGTGACAAGCACTGGAAAGAGTTGGTCTATCCCAACGATTTGGAGATAATTCCCGAAGGGGAGGGCAACCGCGTTGCCACGGTCGTCGCCGAGCCCTTGGAGCCGGGATACGGCTACACGCTGGGCAATGCGCTGCGGCGTGTGTTGCTGGCGTCTTTGCAGGGCGCTGCGGTCACGGGCGTCCGGATCGAAGGCGTGTTGCACGAGTTCTCCAATATTCCGGGTGTGCGCGAGGATGTCACCGACATTGTCCTGAACATCAAATCGCTTGCATTGCGGATGTATTCGGAAGGGCCGCGCCGCATGACTTTGCGCCAGAGCGGCCCGAAAGTCGTTACCGCCGGCGACATAGAAACCGATGCCGATGTCGAGATTATCAATCCGGACCAGGTGCTGTGCTCCCTGGATGACGGCGCCGAGATCGTGATCGAGTTCAGCGTGGATACGGGCAAGGGATATGTGTCCAGCGAGCACAATCGTTCCGACGACGGATCGATAGGCTTGATAGCGGTGGACAGCATCTATTCGCCGGTGCGCAAGGTTTCCTACAAGGTCGAGAACACTCGTGAAGGCCAGCATCTGGATTATGACAAGTTGACCATGCGCGTCGAGACCAACGGGGCAATGTCTCCCGTGGAGGCGGTTTCCTCGGCGGCCCGGATACTCCAAGACCAACTGCGGCTGTTCGGCGTGTCAAGACGCTCGGACCAACCCGCCATTGAGGAGAAGTTGTCGATGGCAACGCCGAGCTTCGACAGTAGCCTTCTCAAGAAGGTTGATGAATTGGAGCTTTCGGTTCGCTCCGCGAATTGCCTGAAGAACGACAACATTGTCTACATCGGGGATTTGATTCAAAAAACCGAAGGCGAAATGCTGCGCACTCCGAACTTTGGTCGCAAGTCGCTCAACGAGATTAAGGAAGTCCTCGGGCGTTTGAACCTGGAACTGGGACAAAAGATTCCCGGCTGGCCGCCCGAGAACATCGAAGAGATGGCCCGTCGCGCGGAGGATCGTTATTGAGCCATGCGCCACCGCAAATCCGGACGCAAACTGAATCGCACCTCGAGCCATCGCAAGGCGATGCTCGCGAACATGGCGGTTGCGCTGATCAAGCACGAGCAGATTGTCACCACCCTGCCCAAGGCGAAGGAGTTGCGCCCTTATGTGGAAAAACTGATAACGCTGGGTAAAAAAGGTGATTTGTCTTCGCGCCGCCGGGCGCACGGGATATTGCCGGCGGCGGACAAGCAATGGGTCGGGAAGTTGTTCGACACGCTTTCGCCGCGTTATGCCGAGCGCCGGGGGGGATATGTCCGGATATTGAAGGCGGGGTTTCGCTACGGGGACGATGCGCCGCTGGCCGTGATTGAGTTGGTGGACAGGGATCCCGATGCTTTGGGGCAGGATTCGGGCCCCGTGATTGAGCGGGAGACACCGGAGGAGGAGGAGCGGGAGGACTCCACCACTTAGCGGAAAAGGAGGCGAAATTTTGTCCGGAAAGGCCGCGACGAGGGAGCTAGGGATGACTCAGGCGGCAGCCGTTCCGTTGGCGGAGCGTTTGCGCCCGGAGCGCTTGGAGGAAGTCGTCGGACAGGCCCATCTGTTACGCGGCGAGGAGAAAGACACCGAAACATTGCAGGGACCGTTGGGACGCATGCTCTCGAAAGGGAGGATTGCCTCGCTGTTGCTGTGGGGGCCGCCGGGATCGGGCAAGACGTCGATAGCCCGCCTGCTGGCGGAGCGCGTCGGCATGGAGTTTCGCCAGATTTCGGCGATATTTTCTGGAGTCGCCGAACTGAAGAAGATATTCGAAGAAGCACGCCGGCTTCATGAATCCGGCACCTCAATGGCGTTGTTCGTGGACGAGATTCACAGATTCAACCGGGCGCAGCAGGATAGTTTTCTGCCCGTGGTTGAGAGCGGCGATGTCGTTTTGATTGGCGCAACCACGGAGAACCCTTCTTTCGAGTTGAACGCGGCGTTGCTTTCGCGCATGCAGGTGCTTCGGTTGAATCGCCTGGACGACGAGGCGCTGGGCTTGTTGCTGGAGCGCGCCGAGTCCCATGTCGGCACGCGCCTGCCGGTGAACGAGGACGGGCGTGCCGCCTTGTTCGATATGTGTGACGGCGACGGACGTTTCTTCCTCAACATTATCGAAGAAATTCTTGCGGCTCCTCCCGAGCAGGACATGGACAGGGAGGAGGTCGGACGTTTCGCGCAGCGGCGTGTTCCGGTTTACGACAAGGACCGCGAGGAGCACTACAACCTCATCAGCGCGTTGCACAAGGCGATACGCGGCTCGGATGTGGATGCGTCCCTGTATTGGCTGGCCCGCATGCTGCAGGGCGGCGAGGATCCTTTGTTTCTTGCACGTCGGCTGATACGCGTTGCATTGGAAGATGTGGGACTTGCCGACCCGCAGGCATTGGTGGTTTGCGAGGCTGCCAAGGAGGCCTACCGGTTTTTGGGGACGCCGGAAGGCGAACTTGCACTCGCACAAAGCGTGATTTATCTGGCGATGGCGCCGAAGTCAAATGCGGCCTATCGGGCGCTCTCAAAAGCGTGGCGCGATGCCGAAGCGAGCGGCTCCCTGCCGCCCCCGATGCACATTCGCAACGCACCGACGCGCGCGATGAAGTCATGGGGTTATGGCGCCGGCTACCAGTACGACCACAACGAGGACGACGCGTTTTCCGGACAGGAGTATTTTCCCGACGGGAAAAAGCGGGAGGAGTATTACCATCCGGTCGAGCGCGGCTTTGAACGCGAGATGATCAAGCGTATGGCATATTGGAAACGCTTGCGCGCCGGGAGGGCGTCCAAATGAGCTGGGCGGTTGTGTCGGCTGTCGCGGCGGGCGGCGCACTGGGCGCGCTGGGAAGGCACGCCGTCAATGTGCTCGCGGAGCGCATACTGTCGGTTCTTTCGCTCGGACAACTTCCTTTGGCGACTTTTACGGTGAACATCATGGGGTCTTTTTTGATGGGTTTGGTAGCGGGAGGATTACTGTTGTTACGTTTTCCATCGAGCGAGGTGCTTCGGGCTTTTCTGGCGACGGGCCTGCTGGGCGGGTTCACCACTTTTTCGGCGTTTTCTCTGGAGTTGGGCGAAATGATTACACAGCGCCACTACGGCGTGGCGCTGGGTTACGCAGGCACGTCGGTCGTGTCGGGTTTGTGTGCGTTTTTGCTGGGAATGTTTTTGGTTAGGGCGTGGACATGAGCGCGGACACGCAGGCGAATGACGCGAAAAAAATCGGCGGCGACTATCATATTGTCGTCAGGGATGAATCGGGATTGCGACTGGATCGCTGGTTCCGCGCACGCTATCCGGGGCTGGGGCATGCACGCTTATCGAAATTGTTGCGGCAGGGACAGATACGCTTGGATGGTGCGCGCGTCTCCGGCGGCGTGCGCTTGGAGGCAGGGCAGAAGATTCGCGTGCCGCCTCTGCCCCCGGGCGCGATAACATCAAAATTACCGCCGCAAAAAGTCAGTGCGGCGGATGCGGCGTTCTTGGAGGGTTTGCTTTTGCATCGTGATAAATCCGTTCTGGCTTTAAACAAGCCGCCGGGTTTGGCTGTCCAAGGCGGGAGCGGTTTGCGTCGGCATCTTGACGGAATGCTGGGGGGCTTGCGCCTCGGGCGCGAAGATTCGCCGCGCCTGACCCACCGCCTCGATCGCGATGTCTCCGGCGTTTTGGTCCTGGGACGCGACTCGAGAGCCGCGGCGCATTTGTGCGAGTCTTTTCGCGAGCGTCGCGTTGGAAAATTATATTGGGCGCTGACGTTGGGCGTTCCGGCGCACCCGAGGGGCCGCATTGAAACTTCGATGGAGAAAACATCGAACAACGGCATTGAAAAAATGACTCTCGGCAAGGGTAAGAAGGCGCGTACGGATTATGTGGTGGTGGAAGCGGTCGGGACGCGGTTTGCCTGGATAGGGTTTATCCCGCAAAGCGGCCGGACGCACCAGTTGCGGGTTCACGCGGCGGCATTGGGCTGTCCGATTTTAGGGGACGGAAAATATGGCGGGCGCGAGGCGCGGGCGGCCGGAGAGGAAACGGGACTGGCATCGGGACTGCACCTTCATGCGGCACGGTTGCGTTTGCCGCATCCCGACGGCGGCATGCTGGATGTCGTTGCGCCGCCGCCGTCGCATATGGAAGAGAGTTGGCGCGCGCTGGGATTGGACTGGCTCGCGGGCGGGGGGAACGAAGATTCCGTTTGGGCGCTGGAGATATAAACTCCGGAATTTTCGTAAAAATGAATTTGATGACATAAAGAATTCTGTAAACGCGATGGACGCTGGAATAATGCTTATCGCGGAGATGTATATCGCCACAGGGAATCAAGGGTGAGAACATTCCAACCGTTGGCCCCCATCCGACATTAAGAAGGGATTCATTTCCGTTTAAGTGAATCCGGCTGGCGGTCTGCCATTAACGGCCAAAGTCCTCTTTTGTCTAACTGCATCTTTCCCTTAAAGTTTCAATAAAGCGTGAAAGTGATAAGACGGTTGTTTTGTTGTCGGTCCGGAATTCGCCCTCGCCGGTGAAAACAACAAACTTCCTTTGCACTTTCAAATCTTCGCAAGCTATATGGAATCCTTTTTCCAGCGCAGGCGCACGATTGGCCTTAATTTCAATCGCCCAATAGTTATCCAACTCAAACTCAAGAAGCAAATCAATCTCGGCTCCGGCCGACGTTCTATAAAAATAGGGACTGACCCCGAACGGCAGCACCGAGATAATATTTTCAATCACAAATCCTTCCCAGCTTTTACCGCGAATCGAATGGCCCAGCAATCCCTCATAATCCGGTATTTGCAAAAGCGCGTGGACAATGCCGCTGTCCCTAATATAAGTTCTTGGCGATTTAACAAGTCGTTTTTTTACATTTCCACGCCAAGGATCGAGTTTGCGGACCAATAACAAATCAACCATTAAGTCCAGATATCGTCCAACCGTGACGCTTGTTACGCCCAACGGACTTGCCAACTTTGAAGCATTGAACAATTCGCCTTGCGTATGCGCAAGCATCATCCAAAAGTTCATGAGTGTTGCAGCGGGGATGCGCGGGCCCAATTGCGGAATGTCGCGCTCCAAATAAGAGCGGATAAAGTCCCGCCGCCATTTATGGCTTTTTTGATCGCTTTGCGCCGCATAGCTGTTAGGGAAACCGCCGCGCATCCACAATCTTTGCAAGGGCTGTCCTTCCGGCTTTTCTATTTCAAACGGATTAAGGCCGGTCAGTTCGGAATAATGAACGCGTCCTGCAAGACTCTCAGAACTTTGTTTCAGTAATTTATTTGATGCAGAACCGAGAATGAGAAGCCGACCATTGCCGCGCCCTTCACGCCGCCTGGCATCGATAACGCCGCGCAACGACATAAACAGATTGGGATAGTTTTGGACCTCATCGAGAATTACCAATTCATCGGCATGAAGGCCTAAATAATGAGCAACGTCCTTCAATCTTTGAAAATCTTCCGGTCTTTCAAGGTCAAGATAGTTGGACGGCCGAGTTCCAGCAATTTCAAGGGCAAGCGTGGTCTTGCCAATTTGGCGCGGCCCGAGAATGACTACCGCCGGATTTTGGCTTAAATTTTGAATGATTTCCCGTGCCAATTTTCTCTTGTACATCCTCACGATATTAGTATCAAATGTTAAAATTGCAAGGTCATGTGTGTTAATATTACATGGTTAAGTGTACTAATGCCTTGCCGGCTTCAGAGGGAAATTTCTGGTTGCAGGGTTTCCCGTGCAATAGCGTCTGTCATCGGTTTTGTCAGCATATCGTTCAGCAACGGGTTGACGATACTCCAGAACTCGTCGTCTGCCCGGACACTGCCGGGAACAAATTGCAACCGCCTAAGCGCCGCAACTATATCGATTGAGTGCCGGCCTTTTGCCAGCTTCTTCAATTCGTCCGCTTTCGGGTCGCGAATTTCATATGCCGGGCAATCATGTGTTGAAGCGGAAACATGGCGAATCCATGCGGCCGTCGCAAAGGCAAAAGGCCGTATATCGACACCTGCGGCTCGGGCATCGGAAACAGCCGAGAGAATACGCTGCGGCATCTTCTCCGAACCGTCCATCGCAATTTGAAATGTCTCATGTGCGATGGCAGGGTTTCTAAATCTTTCAATCAGACAATCCGCATACTCCGAATAATCAATTCCCTCAATCGGACGCAGAGTTTTGGATGCCGCATCCAGATGGCGCTTCACCAAATTGGCCAGTGCGGCATCCGACATCACATCGCGAACATATTTGCAGCCCGCATGAAATCCGGCATAGGCCAGCATGGAATGGCTGCCGTTCAGCATTCGCAGTTTCATTGTCTCAAAAGAGGATACGTCCTTGGTGAAAATCGCGCCGACAACGTCCCAGTCGGGCCGCCCTTGCGGGAAGTGGTCCTCAATGACCCACTGGCGGAATCCCTCGGTTTCAACGGCGGCCGAATCCTGCACCCCGATGGCTTCGGCCGCTTCCCTGCGGGTATCTTCGTTTGGTGCCGGGGTTATGCGGTCCACCATTGTTGACGGAAATGCGGCATTACCGGCAATCCATCGTGCGAGATCCTTGTCCACCCTCTGCGCGAAGTCGATGACGGCTCCTCTTAGCAAGCGTCCGTTTTCCGGCAGATTGTCGCAGCACAAAACCGCAAATGCGGGCAGTTTCGCTTCCCTGCGGAGCTTGAGTGCCCGGGTTATTAATCCCAAAACGCCTCTTGGCTCTTCGGGATTCAGGAGATCCGCGGCAACGGCGGGATGCTCCGGATCACATCCCGTCACCATACGGTCAAGTCCGTACGCCTTTTCCGTCACGGTCAAGGACACGATTTTGGTTGTGCGGGCCGCCATGGCTGCCAGGGCCGGTTCCGGATTGTCCGCGCTGCATATCGCATCCGCCAAGGCGCCGATGACCCTGCAATGCCGGCCCTCCGCGCTCTTGGCGATAAGCGTGTAAAGGCCGTTTTGGGGAACGAGTTCTTCCATGGTTTTTCGTGAACGCAGGGAAACGCTCAGAATCCGCCAGTCTCCCCCTTGTTTTTCGATCAATTCGTCGGTGAAAGCGGCCAGGTGGGCTTTAAAGAAAGACCCCGGACCCAAATGAACAATGCCCGTTCCGTAATCACCCGGCTCATAGCCCGGCCGATAGTCTTTCGGCACCTGGTCGATGCGCGACAGGCGTTCTTTCAATGCATTTCCGTCCGTGGCTCCAGGGCCGCGATAATGCCGCGCAGCTCCGCAAGGCCTTTCAGCCTGCCTATTGACGGATATCCGGGCTGGGCCTTGCGTCCGAGGTCGTCAAGGATGTCTTGTCCGTGGTCGGGCCGGAACGGTATGGACCAATCTTCGCGACCTTCGTCGCGGCGGCGCGCCTCCTCTTGCAACGCGGCTCCGATCAGCAAGACCATGTTTGTATCGCCCCTCAAATGCTCGGACTCGTAGAACGACCCCCGAACGTCCGCGGTCTCCCTTTTCACATTCCTTGAATGCATGAAGTGAACACGATCACCCAGTCGCTGCATCATGCCAACCAAATCATTGTCCGGACGGGCTCCGAGAGAACCCGAACATAACGTTATGCCGTTGGCGGGTATATCCACTTCCTCCATGACAATCCTGTAGTCCTCTTCGGTGGACATGATTCGGGGCAGGCCCAGCAGGGAAAAGGGAGGATCGTCGGGATGGCAGCACAATCTGATGCCGAGGTCCTGCGCCACCGGTGCGACTTCGGCAAGAAATCGAACAAGGTTTGAACGCAACCGCTTTTCCGGGATGTCGGAATATTCGTTCAAATGGGCGCGCACGTCATCCAGCGAAAACTTTTCGGCCGCACCGGGCAGGCCGCAAACGATGTTTTCGGTCAGTTGCTTGCGATCTTGCTCGGACATTTCCTGAAACCGCCGCGCCGCGGACTGCCGCAATTTTGCATCATAGTCCTTCTCGGCGTGCGCGCGTTTTAAAATGTGAATGTCAAATGCCGCAAAATCGATGATATCAAACCGCATGCAGGTCGCACCGTTTTTCAGGCGCCATGACAAATCCGTTCTCGTCCAGTCCAGAATCGGCATGAAATTGTAACAGATGATGTAAATTCCGGCCTCGGCGAGGTTTGCCATGCTCTGGCAATAGTTTGAAACATGCGCCCGCCACTCTCCGGACCGTTTCTTTATGTCCTCGCTGACGGGCAGGCTTTCCACCACGTTCCATTCCAGGCCGGACGGGGACCCGTCGGGCATTGTCGCGACTTCCCGCTGCCGCTTTCTAATTTCATCAAGCTCCCAGACATCACCGGTCGGAATATGGTGAAGCGCCGACACAACGCCTGTCGCCCCCGTTTGCGCAACATCCGAAATGCTTACAAGGTCCTGCGGACCGAACCAACGCCATGTTTCTATCATAATAGTCTCCCCGATTCGTTTCATACGCCGGACTGGCTTTAACCGTATGCATTAGGCATAGCAGGATTTGAAATTGCTTGCCAGTGTGGAGATATGGTAAATTAATCCGGTGCGCACGAGTCGGGGGTGCAGGGTGCGCGAATCACCAACATAGCGGAGGGAATCTAAGATGAAGTTTAATTTGAAATTGGCCGCAATTGCCGTCGTTTTGGCCGCAGTCGCAAGCACGCCCTTGTCGGCTCAGGAATTGACGCTGAAACTGGGCCATCTCGCAAACGAACAAAATTCCTGGCACAAGGCCGCCGTCAAATTCGGGCAGGAATTGTCGCGCATGACGGACGGCAGAATAGCCGTCGAGGTGTATCCGAACGAGTCGCTGGGCAAGGAGATTGACCTGATTAACGGCATGCAACTGGGAACCGTTGACATGACAATCACGGGCGAAAGTTTGCAAAACTGGGCCCCGAAAGCCGCCCTGCTGGCCGTTCCGTACGCGTATAAATCCATCGAGCACATGGACGAGGTCGCGACGGGCCCCATAGGCGACGACATCAAGGAGCAGATAATCGAAAAGGTTCAAATCCGTCCGATAGCGCATTTTGCGCGCGGTCCGCGCAACCTTACTTCCAACCGGCCGATTAAATCCCCCGACGATTTGAACGGCCTGAAAATGCGCGTTCCGAACGTTCCCCTCTTCGTCGATACCTGGAAAGCCCTGGGTGCGAACCCCGGTCCCATGGCGTTTTCGGAAGTTTTTACGGGGCTTCAAAACGGCACGATTGAAAGCCAGGAAAACCCGCTTGCGTTGATTCGCTCGGCGAGCTTTAACGAAGTGCAAAGCCATGTGAACATGACGGAGCATGTGCGTTCCTGGATTTACCTGACGATCGCGGAGTCCACCTGGAACAAATTGTCCGCGGCCGACCAGGAAGCGGTGCTGCGCGCCGCGGAATTGGCCCAGGCATACGAGCGCGGATTGTTTGAAGCGTCCATTGACGCGGACCGCGCGTACCTGGAAGCGAACGGAATGACATTCGTTGAAGTTGACGGCGCCGCCTTCCAGGCGAAGGCCAAAGACGCGGTTCTTATGAACGTGAACGATGAAATCAAACCAATCGTTGAGAACCTGTTCTCGCAATAACGGTTTTCAATATCTCCCGAACCGGATTCGGTGCCGCGTAAAACCGGCGCCGTCTTCCGTTCGCGGGCCGCATTCCGCATGAGTCTCGATAGGCTGGACAATTGGTTTGTCCGTGTCGTTAGGCTCGGCGTCGGGCTGTCTTTTTCCGTACTCATCCTGGCCGTCGCCACGCAGGTTTTGGGGCGGTTGTACGGATCGGCGCCCGTCTGGACGGAAGAGCTGACCCGTTACGCGTTGCTGTATACGATCGCGTTTGGCTCCGGCCTGGCGCTGCGTTCGGGCGATCTGGTAAACGTCAACATGGTTTGCGATTCGCTGCCGGGCAATTTGCCCAAGGTGTTCCGGCTGGTTTCATCCTTGCTGACCTTTGCGCTTTGTGTGTATTTGCTGCCGTTTGCATGGAAGTATGTTTCCATCGGCGGGTTGCAAACCTCTCCCGCACTGGGACTGCGCATGGATTTCGTGCACTTTACGGTCTGGCTGACGTTTTTGGGGTTGGCGCTGTTTTCATGCAGGCAGGTTGCAAGGACCGTGTTTTCAGGCGCGAATCCGGAGCCTGCAAACCGTGATTCCGAGCACTGAATCATGGGAGTAGCGATACTTTTTGGCGTTTTTATCACGGGCCTTGTTCTTGGAATTCCGATCGCGATAACGCTCGGGCTGTCTTCGCTGGCCTATATTCTTTTCACCGGATTGCCCCCGGTGGTCATGCCGCAGAAAATATACGCGGGCATGGATGTTTTTGTTCTTTTGTCGATCCCTGGATTCATTCTCGCCGGAAACCTCATGAATCGGGGCGGGATTACCAGCCGGATAATACGCTTTGCGAATGCGCTCGTGGGATGGGTTCGGGGCGGTCTCGGGTTGACGAACATCGGCGCTTCCATGCTTTTCGGGGGAATCACGGGTACCGCCGTTGCAGACGCCGCCTCCATCGGCGGCGTGATGATTCCCGGAATGAAAAAAGCGGGTTACCCGTCGGGGTTCTCCGCGGCCGTAACCGCCGCTTCGTCAACGGTCGGGCCGATAATTCCTCCCAGCGTTCCGATGATCATTGTCGGCGCGCTGTCCGGCATTTCCGTCGGCCAGATGTTTCTCGCCGGCGCGGTTCCCGGTGTTCTGATGGGCGTAGCCATGATGGTCACGGCGTATTTTATTTCCGTCAGAAAAGGTTTTCCAAAGCAGTCATGGCAGGGCTTCGGAGAAGTCGTCAAATCGTTCGGCGGTGCCGTCTGGGCGCTCGCGATGACCTTTTTCATTGTATACGGGCTCCTCTCCGGATTTTCCACCCCGACGGAAACGGCGATAGTTGCCAGCATTTACGCTTTTGTCGTTGGCGCGTTCGTTTACAAGGAACTGCCCATCAGGGCGCTTCCCGGCATACTTGTCGACAGCGCGGTTTCCGCCGCGGGAATTCTCATCCTCGTCGGATTTGCCAACGTCTTCGGCTGGATTCTGGTGTCGGAGCATATTCCCCAATCCATCGCAAAGGGGGTTTTGTCCATTACGGACAACAAATATCTGGTGATACTTCTCATAAACGTCATTCTGCTGTTTGTCGGAATGTTCATGGAAACAATTGCCGCGTTGATTATTCTGTTTGTCCCGCTTTTATCGCTGGCAACCGCTGTCGGAATTGAGCCTCTCCACTTCGCTACATTTGCCGTTTTGAATTTAATGATTGGTCTCACCACACCGCCGGTCGGCGTCTGCCTGTTCGTTTGTTCGAACATAGCAAGAATTCCGCTGCAGCCGGTGGTTCTGGCAATTCTGCCGTTCTTGTTGACCAATATTGTGGTATTGTTGGCTGTTTCATACATCCCGTCGTTAGCGACGTGGCTGCCGTCAGTTTTAACTCCTTAGGAGACCCGCCAATGGACACCAGAGTTTGTCGCTTATATGGAAAAAACGACCTCCGGGTCGAAATCGACACGATATCGAAACCCGGACCGGACGAAGTTGTGGTCGCTACCGCGTTCGGAGGCATTTGCGGATCCGATTTGCATTATTTGTTGAACGGCGGCATGGGCGCTACCAGGGTGCGGGAGCCGGTTATTCTCGGCCATGAAGCATCGGGGCGCATTATCGAGGTCGGCGCCGACGTCTCGAATCTGTCGCCCGGCTGCAACATTGCGATAAACCCGAGCAGGCCTTGCTACTTTTGCGAATTCTGCCGCACGGATTTGGAAATGCATTGTCCGGACATGAAATTCAGCGGGTCTGCCATCCGGCTGCCCCACGAACAGGGACTATTTCGGGATTTTCAGATTCTGAAGGCAGAGCAATGCATCCAACTCGATTCCGGAGCAGATTTGTCCGCGGTTGCTTGCGCGGAACCGCTCGCGGTTTGCATACATGCCGCGAGCATAGCGGGCGAATTGAACGACAAGCGAATTTTGGTAACGGGTGCCGGGCCGATAGGCGCGCTTTGCACGGCAGTTGCGGCCCGCGCCGGGGCGCGGGAAATAATCGTCACGGATATTCAGGACGCTACGCTTAAAGTCGTAAAAAGAATGGGAGCGACGCATACCATTAACGTTGCATCCAATTCCGGCGAATTGGACAAATTCGCCTCGGGGCAGGGGTATTTCGATGTTGCTTTTGAATGTTCTGCCGCGCAACCGGCAATGTATGCGTCAATCCGCGCGATGCGGCCCAGGGGGACGATCGTTCAAGTGGGCGTGGCAGGCGACACGCTCCTTCCCGTTGATGCAATCGTCGGCAGAGAAGTACGTTTGCTCGGAACGCACAGGTTTCATAAAGAGTTCGAGAAATCCGTGGCCGAGATCGTATCGGGCCGAATTGATGTCCGCCCGATTATTACGGAAGCATTTCCCGTCGAACACGTGAATGAAGCTTTTCGCGTGGCGAATGACCGGAGCAAATCCGTAAAGGTGCACCTGGAATTCAAAGGCATCCACTGAGATGTTGTGCACGGCGAAATTGAATGCGGGTTTTAAATGCTAGGTCCTTTTTGTTTTTACCGTTAGAGGAAACCGTTCGATGAGCAAGCATGTAATGGAAGCGTTTGAAGAGCGCGCGTCCCGGGCGCGCTTGGGCGGGGGTGCTGAGCGCATCAAGGCGCAGCATGAGAAGGGGAAGTTGAGCGCGCGCGAGCGCATTGAGCTTTTACTCGACGAGGGAAGCTTTGAAGAGTTCGATATGTTTGTCCAGCATGATTGCCATGATTTTGGCATGGGGGAGAAGCACATTCCCGGCGACGGCGTTGTGACAGGACACGGCCGCGTGGACGGCCGCCGCGTGTTTGTTTTTGCGAAAGATTTCACCGTCTTCGGAGGTTCGTTGTCCCGGACGCATGCGGGCAAGATCGCGAAGATACAGGATTTGGCGATGCGCGTTGGCGCGCCGATTGTCGGCTTGTTTGATGCGGGGGGAGCGCGCATTCAGGAAGGAGTTGATGCTTTGGGAGGCTACGGCGAAGTGTTCTTGCGCAACGTTCTTGCCTCCGGCGTTGTTCCGCAAATTTCCTGCATTATGGGGCCGTGCGCGGGCGGGGATGTTTACTCTCCCGCGATGACGGATTTCATCTTCATGGTGAAGGACAGTTCCTATATGTTCGTGACGGGGCCCGACGTCGTTCGCACGGTGACCAATGAAGAGGTGAGCGCGGCGCAGTTGGGCGGCGGCGAGATACACACAACGCGCTCGGGTGTCGCGGACGGATTGTTTGCCCATGATGTCGAGGCGATGTCGCAGTTGCGGAGGCTGTTGTCGTTCCTGCCTTCGAGCAACCGGGAGTCGCCGCCGCGCCGAAAGAGTCTCGATCCGGTCAAGCGGGTTGAGCCTTCGTTGGAGACTTTGGTTCCCGACAATCCGAACGTTCCCTATGACGTGAAAGAGTTAATATTGAAGATTGTGGACGAGGGTGATTTCTTCGAATTGCAGGAGGATTACGCACGCAACATCGTTACGGGGTTTGCACGAATGGACGGGATGCCTGTTGGTATTGTTGCCAACCAGCCGTTGGTTCTGGCCGGGGTGCTGGATTGCGATGCGTCGAGGAAGGCCGCGCGTTTTGTTCGTTTTTGCAATGCGTTTTCGATTCCGCTGGTAACGTTGGTGGATGTTCCCGGATTTTTACCGGGCACGTCGCAGGAGTATTCCGGCTTGATAAAGCACGGAGCAAAATTGTTGTTTGCGTATTCGGAAGTGACGGTTCCGAAAGTCACGTTGATTGTTCGCAAGGCGTACGGGGGCGCGTATGTCGTGATGTCGTCAAAACATATTCGCGGTGACGTGAATTATGCGTGGCCGAGCGCGCAGATAGCGGTGATGGGGGCGGCGGGCGCCGTTGAAGTGTTGCATCGTCGCGAGCGTGACGATGCGGAAGCGATGGGCAGGCACGTCGCCGAATATGAAGACCGCTTTTTGAATCCGTTTGTTGCCGCGGAACGCGGCTATATTGACGACGTGATTGCCCCGGGTGAGACGCGCATGCGTATTTGCACGGCGCTGAACATGTTGCGCGACAAGCGTTTGGAGAATCCGTCGAAACGAAACGGCAATATCCCCCTTTAAGGGAACAGGCAGGGATTCCGCCGTGTCAAACTTTCCCGAGCGCTATCCGGCTTTGTTCGGGCGTGGAACAGGTTTTGATATTGGCGACCTGCGCAGGGAATATCTTTCTTTGCGCGAGAATGCACCGTCCCGGACCTTGCGGGGGAAAAGATATTTTGTCGGCCATGACGGCGTTCCCTCGGCACGTGGTTATAGCAACCGCCGCGAGGAGCACAGTGCGATTGCGCTCGTGAATCTCCAACGAGATTGGGAGCATCCGCTTGGAGGGAGCTTTCGGTTTTTGGATTATCAGGTTCCCCTGAAAGCGCGGCAATCGGATGGCGGCATCGGTAAAATTGATCTTGTCGGTGTTAACGATGAGGGAAAGTTGATTCTCATCGAACTTAAGGTTGAGAGTAAACACAGCGGTCGCGGTGATTCGCCTTTCTCGGCGCTGTTGCAGGGACTGCGCTATGCCGCCATCGTTGAGGCGAATCTGGAGGCGATTGCGCGTGAAGCGAAAGGTTTGGGCGCTGAAGTTCGAGAGACCACGCCCGTCGTGCAACTTTTGGCAACGGAGGAATGGTGGCTGCAACAGGGATTCAATTTTTCTGTTGCCGGAAATTCACAGAAGTATTTTTCTGCTTTCATAGACGACATCAAAAGGGAGATAGGCATCACCTTCGAATTCCTTGCTTTCGATCATTTGAATGTCGATTTTGGTTTGGACGGCGGGAAGCCCCGGCTTAATCCGGTTCCTTCCTTGCGCGCCGTGCCTTTGTGATGAGTTACAAAGACGAAGTTCGCGCGGGTTTGTGGTTTTGGGCGGATGCCAATCATCAAGGACAACTGGACGGCGGCAGGCGGGAAGGGCGCCCTCCCGTTTTGGGAAAAGCTTTCGAGTCGGAGAATGTTTTGGTTGCTCCCGACGGGTCCCATAGCGCAGAGGTTCGTGCCGCTATTCCCGTTCGTGAACGCCATCGTTGGTTTTGCAGTTTGTTCAGTTCCCAAGCATTGGCGCAGAGCGTGTTCGGGAACATTCGTGCATACGGCCGCCTTGATCTTCTTCGGGATGTTCCTGCGGAGTGCGGGCGCGAGGCTTTTTTCCGAGACGACGGGGATTGGAATCTCGACTTGGAGCGGAAACTCGCAAATTTGAACGAACCGCGTCCCACCACCGTTGATGTGTTGTTGCGGAGTTCCGGCAGACGCGTTGCCGTGGAATGTAAATTCACGGAGGGCGAATTCGGCACTTGCTCGCGCACGAGGCTGCCCGGGCATGATGCGCAATATTGCAACGGCAATTATGAGGTTCAGCAAGGACGCCACGAGCGGTGTGCTTTGAGCGAGCAGGGCATTTTATATTGGCGCCATCTTCCGCAATTGTTTGACTGGTCGGCGGACAGGGACCATGCCCCTTGTCCGTTTGCAGGCATTTACCAGTTGGCGCGCAACGCCCTTGCCGCGACGGTTTCGCCTGCGGGTGTATTTGATGCGAAAAGCGGACACATGTTGTTTGTGTATGACGGGCGCAATCCGGAATTCCGTCCGGACGGTTCCGGTGGACGACAGTGGCGGACGGCTTTGGAGGCGTGCCGCGTGGACGGATTGCTCCGGCGCATAAGCTGGCAGGGGTTGCTCGGATCCCTTTCCGGTGCAGAAGAATTGCGATGGCTTTTGGATGCTTTGGAGCGCAAGTACGGACTTCGTGCC
>JAPOUT010000077.1 GCA_026708545.1 Hyphomicrobiales bacterium | reverse complement strand
GACAGCGAAACGGAGCCGCCCGAGAGCATTGTAATCACACTGTCCATGAGCGGCAACTGGGGCAAGCGTCCGACAACCCATCAGTACACCCTGACGATAAACGACGAGGGCGGCACGGGCATGGTCGGCTTTCGTGAAGGGGAAATGCCGTATGGGGTGTATGAGAGAGCTTTTGGCGAACAGAGACCGGGCCTTCTGGTTGAGTTGAGTTCTCCCGCGCCTGCGGGGGGAATTAAATTGGTGATGGCACCAGCACCGGGAGACGAGCATGAACTTTGGGTTGACCCGGTTAACGAAGATGGCTGGAATTTTGAGATTCCCGAGTATCGCGAGCAGGGGTATTTCAGGGGATTTGGTGCCCGAACAGATGGCACCCAGGAACCGGACGAGATACATGAGATTATTATATCCGAGGCCCCGAATGACCCGCTTCCGCAGACGTGGGAGATTGTTTCGGGGCGCTCAAGCCGCGAGATAGAGGTGTATTCCAGTGACAATAAGGTCGGCATTGCCGGTTTCGTTGATCCCGCCGACAACATGATTAAGGAAAACATCTCGCTGGACGAGAGTGCGCTCACCGCCCGCCTCGTGCTGTTTCTCACCAACGATCCGGGGCCTGGGTTTCCCTACGACCCTGCTAATCCTCCCGGGCTTCATCTGCGTTTGGACGTTGTTCCGGACCCTGATACCGCCGGCGCGGACTTTGACGACATCGGCAATTTTTTCAGCCAGGATTTCATCGTTCCCCGGAGGAACCAGGAGGGAAGTTTTCAGCATGTGATTGAGATTCCGATAACCGACGACATGTATACCGAACGACCCGAGAATTTTTCGTTTAATCTTAGTCATAGTGGGCAATATGGTGCCGGCTCCCTTAACCGTTGGGGCAGCATTGATGGGAACAATAACAGTGCCACCTTGACGATATTGCAGGACGACTCTAGCACGGTGGGTTTCTCGCCGGCGGAAGACGGGGAGCCGGTTCCGGAAGGCGGATCGCACAGTGCTATGATAGAATTGTCGAGTCCGGTGCCGGTTCCCGTTTCGGTGAACGTTACGGTGGAGGAGTCGGATGGCGACGATGCAGCGGATGTCAGCCTTTCTCAAGGCATACTGACGCTCCCGGCGAACGTACCCGGGATGCCGTTTTTCCTTACTGTTGTTGACGACGATTTGACCGAGGGCGAAGAGGAAATTACGCTGCGCTTAAGCGCCGGGGAGAATTTCCCCGGCGACCTGGTGTCGATTGCGCAGGAGACTCACACTTTTACGGTTTTGGGAAGCGACAACATTGTCGAATTCACGGGACCGAGCGCGCAAGTTTCCGAGGATGTAGGCACTTTCAATTTCAGTGTGACCTTGAGCAATCCCGCTCCCGCAGGCGGTTTGCCCTTAAGTCTTTTTATTCTTGAACGTGACCGTTACTATAATGAGGATGACATCACTCTTGCCGAACTCAATACACCCTTCGTCATCACTCCCGAAGACGGCTTGGAATACACATTCAGCATCACCATCACTCAAAATGACGGGCCCGAAGGTATTGAGACCAATTTTATGTTCCTTGAACCACTCGAGGGCTTCCCGTCTGACTGGGGCGAGGTAGATACAGACAACGCTTACAGAATCTTCATCTTGGCGAACGAAACTTGATTTCGGCGGGGCAAACTTCGTCGAATCGATGTCATTCGGCGCGTGAGGGCATCGGAATATTGAATTTTACCCGCTTCGCGAATGAAACTTGATTTCGGTGGGGCAAGCTTTGTCGAATCGATGTCATTCGGCGCGTGGGGGCACCGAAATATCGAATTTTACCCGCTTTGCGTCCAATTTCCATGGGATTGGGCGGGATTGCGAAGGCTCCGCCGCCGTTCAAATTTTTGAGAGGAATGGCGTGCGGCAGATGATTCGAGGAAAACCGGCCTTTTTGCTGGTTTTTCCGGCGAGCCGGGGCGGAACGCGGCCGAATCGAGCAAAATTTGCACAATTCTGCCAAATTTGGCGCAATTCCGCCGTTTTTCACCCAAACCGAATCCGAAAAACTCCGGTGGATGCAAAAACAGAAATAAACAAATAAATTCTTGCAAATTCTTGAAAAACCCGCTAGAAAAGGGCTGAGGATGCCGAGAGAAACACGAGGATTCGATTCTCAGACATCCCGGTTGTTAACCTGTCCAAGGGGGGCAGGGGAAGGCGGGCTGGTGCAATAAGAACCGGCGGTTCCGGGTAGCGTTTTAAATAATGAGTCGCGGGATTTATACGGTTTTGTTTGCATGTCCGTTTGAGTTTGGGGTATAAGTGAGCGTTATGGTAGAGAATACAACAGCGAATAGTTCATGCTCTGTTGACGCCACCGTCGGCAACCGCGTTCGGTCGGACGAACGGGTTGGTGCGCGATTTCAACAAACTCA
>JAPOUT010000131.1 GCA_026708545.1 Hyphomicrobiales bacterium | reverse complement strand
GACCATCCTCCCGTTGAAGTGAAAGGCACCAACGTGCTCGAACAGCCTCTGCAACTTCCCTGTGGCGCCATTCTGAAGAATCGGCTGGTCAAGTCGGCAATGTCGGATTCGCTTGGCGACGGCACAGGCAATCCGACGCCCGAACAACTCCGGCTTTATGAGAGATGGGCGCAAGGAGGCGTTGCGCTCGCCATTATCGGGGAAGTTCAGACCGATTCCCGTTATCCCGAAAAACCCGGCAACCTCGTCCTCACGCACGACACAAATCTCGATGCGTTCGAAACCCTTGCCCGCAAAGGCACCTCCAACGGCGCGCATCTATGGGTGCAACTCAGCAACGCCGGGGCGCTCGCGCATCCTCCCGTCTCCTCGCCCAAAGGTCCCTCGGCGTTTGCGCTTGACGGGCTCGAATGCGCGCAAATGTCGCGCGACGAAATTATTCAAACACCCCGCGCTTATGCGACAAGCGCCGGGCGCGCGAAAGAAGCGGGTTTTTCCGGCGTGCAAATCCACGCCGCACACGGATTCTTGTTGAGCCAATTTCTCTCGCCTCTGTTCAACAAAAGGACGGACGACTACGGCGGCAGCATCGCCAATCGCATGCGAATCGTTTTTGAAGTTATCGAAGCCGTGCGTGAAGCCGTTGGCAAAAGCTTTCCCGTCGGCATTAAAATTAACTCTTCCGACAAACTCGTCGGCGGGCTGGACGAGCGCGATGCCCTCGAAGCCGTCGGGATGCTCGAGCGCACAAGCATTGATCTCATCGACATTTCCGCAGGCACGTATTTTCCCGGTGCGCAGAACACATCCGATGCCACGCGCACAGCGGCGCCTTATTTCATCGAGTTTGCCGAACGCGCACGCGGCGTCACCAACATCCCCGTCATGGCAACCGGAGGTTTTCGCATGCGCAAACACGCAATTGATGCGCTCGAACAAAAACAGGTTGATGCCGTCGGACTCGCCCGCGCCATGGCGCTGGATGCGAATCTGGCGAACAAATGGCTTGGCGGCGGCGGTGATTCGCAATTTCCGGTTTTTGACAAGCCCGTGCCCGGAGGCGTGACCGCTTGGTATACCATGCGTCTTACCGCCCTTGCCCGGGACGGGGAGAACGATTTTCACCTCACGCCCGAAGAAGCCCTTGAAGCCTACGAGGCGCGCGACCGGCAGCGATGCGAAAAGTGGCGTAAACACTTCTCGAAAAAATAAAATCAAAAGTGGTATAATCCGTGGAGGTGCGCAAAAAGTTGCGTTTTATACATTCAAATGAACGAGAAGGACCTCCTATTATGACCATATCAACGCAACCCCCCCTGCGCCGCGCCCTCGGCCTGCCGTTGCTCCTGCTATACGGACTTGGCGTGACCATCGGCGGCGGCATTTATGTGCTTGTCGGCGCGACCGCGCAGCACGCCGGCATCCATGCGCCTGTTGCGTTTCTTTTCGCCGCGCTCGTGATGGCGCCGACCGCCGCCACCTTTGCCGAACTCGCCGGACGCCTCCCTGTCTCCGCAGGTGAAGCCGCGTATGTGCGTGCGGGTTTCAATTCCAAGCCACTCGCCATGGTTACGGGGTTGCTGGTGGCAGTGGCGGGCATTATCGCTTCCGCCGCAATTTCCGTCGGCAGTGCGGGATACTTCCGCCAGTTCATCGATCTTCCCGATGTTGTACTTGTGCCTGCGGTGATTGTGTTCATCGGCGCGGTTGCCGCGTGGGGAATTCTCGAATCAGTGCTGCTAGCAAGCATACTCACGCTTATCGAGTTGTTTGGTCTTCTTGTCATTATCTTCGCCGGGCTTTTTTTCGGCGGCGATATTGTCGCGCGCCTTCCCGAAGTTGTTCCGGCAAGTTTTGATCCGGCACTCTGGACGGGAATTTTTTCGGCGGGGCTGCTCGCTTTCTTTGCGTTCATCGGCTTCGGGGATCTCGTCAACGTCGCCGAGGAAACCCATGCGCCGGAAAAAACGCTCCCGCGGGCCATCTTCCTGACGCTTGCCGTCACGACGGTGCTTTATGTGCTGGTTGCATCCATCGCCGTGCTTGCCGTGCCTCCGCAAGAACTCGCGCAAGCCGGGGCGCCGCTCGGCATCGTTTATACGAAGGTCGCCGGCGTGCCTGCTCACGTCATCTCCGCCATCGCCATAATTGCGATACTGAACACCGTAATCATCCAAATCATCATGGCGTCGCGCGTGTGCTACGGGATGGCGACGCAGGGAATTCTTCCGTCCGTGCTGGCGAAGGTTCACCCGCGCACGCAAACGCCGATCGTTGCGACCGTTTTGATTATTGCGATCAGCCTGCTGCTCGCGCTGACCTTCCCGCTACAACATCTCGCCGAGGCGACTTCGAGGATTATTTTGATCGTCTCCTGTCTTGTTAATGCGGCGCTGGTGTGTTTGAAGTGGAAGCGCATCCCTGCGCCGGACAACGCTTTTATCGTGCCGGTGTGGGTGCCCGTGCTCGGGTTCGTGGTGAGTTCGCTTGCGCTGTTTTTCTAGCCGAGCTCGCCCAGCCAAGGAAAGAGTTCAAGGCTCCACCACGCGAATCGCTCGAGTCCGCCGGTAAAGATGGCAACGCCGGTTGCCGCCAGCAATCCTCCCGCGCCCATGCGGAGCAGCGAAAAATACGCGCGCACTTTTTTTGACGCGTTCAGGAATCCCGGCAGCAATATTGCGGCAAACAGGAACGGTACGCCCAGGCCGAGCGAATATGCCGCCAGCAGGCTTACGCCGTGCGCGAGGCTCGTTTGCGATGCGGCGATGACGAGGATGGTCGCGAGGATGGGCCCGATGCACGGCGTCCATCCGAATCCGAACGCCAGGCCCGCGACATAGGCAAACACCGGCGCGCTCATGTTCGCGCGCCCGGCGAAGTTCGACGACCATTCGCGCTCGAGCCACGGCAGGCGCAGCAGCCCGATGTAATGGATGCCGAACAAAAAGACGACGGCGCCGGCCAGTTTCGAGAGCCAGGGCGAATGCGCGAGCAGCCAGGGATGTATTGCGGCGGCGCCGGCGCCGAGAGAAATAAAAACGCTCGAGAATCCCAATACGAAAAACGCCGCAACGGCCAGCAGTTTGAGTGTGTGCGCCTCCCCGCTCGAAGATGCCTGCGCGTCTTTCAGCGACACGCCGGCGAGAAAGCACAAATATCCGGGCACGAGCGGCAGCACGCAGGGCGAGAAGAATGAAAGCAGCCCCCCCGACACCGCAACGATATAAGCAAGCGCGCCGTCCATGATTTACCGTTCAAACAAAATGCCCGTAAACCATCCGATCAGCAGGGCCAAAAAGACGGCGCACAAGCCGTAAATGAAAGGACGTTCCTGGGCGGTTTGGGACAGGTAGCGCCCGACTCCGATTTTATTAACAAAAAGCGGGAGGCTTTGCGCATCAACGATCATGCCGTCGAAGAAGAGATAGACTTCGATTTCGTAGTTTCCGAGGGGAACTTTCGCGGGCAGGTCGATAACCGTGCGAAAAAGCGAATCGCCGAGAAAATCCACGACGCCGGGCCGTTCGCGATAAAGTCTCTCGAGCACTTTGTGGCGCAACAACGCCTTGCGGTATTCGTCAACCTCGGTTCGGGAAAGCCGTTGCGCGCCCTCGCCGAGAGCAACCGGTGCGAGTGCGAGGTTTTCGATGCCGATTTGGTTGCGCTCGAACAGTCCGCGCGCCGTGCCCCCGCCCGCGGCGTTGATAATGCCGAGCGGGCGCGTGGAGAAGACGGCGTAAAAACCGGGAACGTCTTTGAACAGGGCGCTGGAGGTGTTGGCCCAGATTCCCAACACGCGTTCCTTGCGCCGTTCGATGAGGTCGATGTCGGGACCGCGCACGACGACGACAACGTCGTATTCGCCGCGTCCGCCGGATCCGTTCTCGATGATTTCGTCTCTTTTCAATGTGCCGAAGAGGAGGATTGATTCGCCGGTGAAGTCGGATTCAATTGCCACCAAATGCGAAGAGACGTCCGCGGAGAGCTTTGTTGCGTGCGCATCGGCGGACCATCCCGCAAGCGGCAACATGATCGAACAGAAAAGAATCAGTCTTCCCAGCATCGGACTAAAATCCCGGCGGCGGCGATTCGGTGACGAACAGCTCCGCCGGCTCCAGGAACAATTCGAGTCCCAACCGGAAACAAACCGCCAGCACCAGCAGCGCCAGGAGCGCGCGCAATTGCTCGTTGGCGATTTGGCGTCCGGCCCGCACGCCCAGTTGCGCGCCCAGCACGCCGCCGATCATGAGTATGAGCGCGAGGGTGGTGTCCACCGTCTGGTTTGTCGAGGCGTGGAGCAGGGTTACCACGGAGGTCGAGCAGAGCACTTGAAACAGGGAGGTTCCGATGACGACGTTGGTCGGCATGCGCAGCAGATAGATCATCGCCGGCACCATGATGAATCCGCCGCCCACGCCCATGATGGCCGCGAGCACGCCGACCACGAAGCCGATGCAAAGCGGCGGAATGACGGAGATGCAGAGGCGCGACTGCCGAAACACCATTTTCATCGGCCAGTTTTGGAAGTGGATGTTGCGGCGGGGACGTTTCCGGCGCATTGCGGGCGTCTCCCTTGCGCCCGCGCGCATCGCGCGCACGCTTTCGACCAGCATGAGCGAGCCGATGCCTCCGAGGAACACCACGTAGGAAATCGAGATCAGCAGGTCGACCTGTCCGTACGAGCGCAGCAGGCGGAACAGGAACACGCCGGGGATGGAACCGCACACGGACCCGGCGAAGAGGACGAGTCCCATTTTGAAATCGACGGAACGCCGGCGCCAGTGTGCGAGCATCCCGGAGACGGAGGATGCGACGATTTGATTCGCTTCGGTTCCGACGGCGACGGCGGGGGGAATGCCCGAGAATATCAACAGCGGCGTCATGAGGAATCCGCCGCCGACGCCGAACATTCCCGACAGGAATCCGACGCTTGCGCCCATTCCCAGCAGCAACAGGACGCTCATTGATAATTCCGCTATGGGAAGGTAAATCTGCATGGCAGCCTCAAGCGTTGACGCGCACGGCGGCGCGCTCGCCTTCCACTTGTTTTTCGAGAAATCCTTTTCGTGTTCCGGGGGCTATCGCGAAGAGAATGCCCGCGACGACGAGGACGACTCCGAGCATTTGCCCGTAGGTCGGGATCTGGCTTGCAATGAGATATGCGGCGATGACGGCGAGGGCGGGATAGCTTGCGGAGATCGTGTTGATGGCCTGGTTGGACGCCCGGCGGAAACTCAATTGCCGGATGATGTGCCTCGATACCACCAGCACGATGGCGTAGACGAAGACGAGTTCCCAGACGTAGGGCACGAGCAGGTCCTGGAAATGTTCCGGCCCGAAATAAAGGCTCGCAAAACAAAAGAAGAAGACGGCGGAGGCTCCCGACGCCACCACGCCGATAACGCCCAGGGGCAGGTCGGAGAGGTATTTTGCGAAGATGCCGTTTGCGACGCCGCACAGCATTGCGAAGAAGGCGAGCATGTCGCCCCAGCCCGCGTTCGAAAACATGCTCGCCTGCGTTGCAAGCAGGAAGGGCGTGACGATGCCGGCGAAAATCAAGACATGTCCGCCCATCTGCCTGCGCTCAAGGACTTCCCTGAAGAGCCATGCGTTGACGAATGCGGCCAGGGGTATCTGCATCGAGGAGATCAGCACGATGCTTGCGACGGACGTGTAATCCAGCGAGAAGAAGTAGAGCATTTGCGTTATCACGGATCCGAGCACCACGTAGGAGAACAGGCAGTGCCATTTGCGCCGCGTGATTTTTCGAAAATTTTCCCTTGTGAGGTCGCGGTGGAACAATGCCAGGAACGTCACCAGCGAGACGATTTGCGAGATGAAGAGCACGTTGCAGAAGCTGATGGGGTTTCGTCCGGCGACGAGGTGGCGTTCGCCGACTTGGTGCATAAGGGCGACGATGCTCGGCTCGATGGCGGCGAGCGCGTTATAGGCCAGCAGTCCGAACAGGGCGACAAGGGGCGTTGTCGTGGAAGTGCTGCTCATCAGAAATTCCGTTTGCGTGCGAGGGGAACGTATCCCCCTCCTTTATAGCCCTTTTTATGCGAGGCTGTCGAGACAGTGGAGCAGGACGGCCTTTTGCGCGTGGACGCGGTTGGCGACCTCGTCCAGGGCCGCGGACGCCTCGCCGTCAAGGACGCCGTCGGTGACCTCCTCGCCCCTGTGCGCGGGAAGACAATGCATGAATAGGGCGCCGGGGGCTTGCGCCATCAGCGCCTCGTTGACCTGGTAGGGGGCAAGGAGCCGCCGGCGTTCCTCGATGCCGCCGGCGTCGTCGGACATGGAAATCCATGTGTCGGTCATGACGCAGTCGCTTTCGCGCACGGCATGGACGGGGTCGGTTGTGAGTTCAATATTGCCTGCGTTCGCGACATTCGCGGGGGCGAAGCGTTCCGGCGCGCCGAT
The DNA here is from genome assembly GCA_026708545.1 of Hyphomicrobiales bacterium. Taxonomy (GTDB): domain Bacteria; phylum Pseudomonadota; class Alphaproteobacteria; order JAPOUT01; family JAPOUT01; genus JAPOUT01. Next base: position 16,232 of record JAPOUT010000131.1, on the reverse strand, counting down.
TTTGAACTTGAAGCCCAGTTTTCCGGACGCCGCGATCCACGAGTTTGCCATGTTGTTTCGCGCGTCGCCGACCCACGAGAGCGTTCTGCCTTCGATGCAGCCCCTGTGCTCTTCGAAGGTGAGAATGTCGGCGAGCACCTGGCACGGATGGGCGCGGTCGCTCAAGCCGTTGATGACCGGAATTTCGGAGGCCCCGCTCAGGGCTTCGAGGCGCTTGTGGTCGCCGGTTCGAAACACAACGGCATCAACGTAGCGGGACAGGACTTTCGCCGTGTCGCCGATGCTCTCGCCGTGCTGCAATTGCAGCGCCGCGCCTCCCAGATCCAAACTCTCGCCTCCCAGCTGGCGCATCGCGATGTTGAAGGAGACGCGCGTGCGCGTTGAGGGTTTTTCGAACACCAGCGCCAGGACATGTCCCGACAGCGGGGCGTCCCCGTCGGGCGCGCCCTTGCCGCGCGGGCCCGCTTTCATCCGCACTTGCTTGCGCGCTGCGGCGGCATTTAGAATTTCCCGCAATTTCCCCGGGGAAAGCGACTCCAAATCAAGAAAATCCGCCATCAAGACCCTCCTTCCAGCTTCGAGCATGCATTGTCGATCGCTTCGAGCGCGGTGTCGATATGTCCGCGCTCGACGACCAGGGGCGGGAGCAGGCGCACGACGTTGTCGTCGGCGCCGACGCACAAAAGCCGCTGTTCCAAAAGCGCGGCAATCAGTTTTTCTTTTGCAACGGCGCAGCGCAGTCCGACCATCAATCCCCGTCCGCGCAACTCCTCGATAATGCCGGGGTGGCTCGCGCGCTGTTTTTCCAGGCCCTGCCGGAAATACGCGCTTGTCTCTTTAACGTGTTCGAGGAAACCGTCTTCCAGCACCACGTCGAGCACCGCGTCGCCCGCCGACATTGCCAGGGGATTGCCTCCGAAGGTTGATCCGTGGATTCCGAAATCCATTCCCGACGACGCCCGTCCCGAAGCGATGCACGCGCCGACGGGGAAGCCGCCGCCCAGTCCCTTGGCGAGCGCGACGATGTCGGGATGTATGCCGGAAAATTCATAGCCGAAGAAGTCGCCGGTTCTTCCCATTCCGCATTGCACTTCATCGAAGACCAGCAGCAGGCCGTGCGCGTCGCAAAGCGCGCGCAGCCGGGCGAGTGATTCGGCCGGCCATGCCCGCACCCCTCCTTCGCCCTGCACCGGTTCGAGCAGCACGCCCGCGGTTTTTTCGCCGACGGCGGCGGCCACCGCCTCGACGTCTCCGAAGGGAAGCGAGCGGAACCCGGACAAGGGCTCGCCGATTCCCTCCAGATATTTCGCCCGCCCTCCGGCTGCGGTGGTTGCGAGTGTCCGTCCGTGAAAGGCTCCTTCGAAGGTGATCAGTTCCGAACGTTGGGTGTTTCCCTGTGCGAAATGGTGCCGGCGCACGGTTTTCAGGGCGCATTCCAGCGCTTCGGCGCCCGAGTTCGTGAAGAAAACGGTTTCGGCGAAGGGTGCGCGTTCGAGCAGCCGCTCCGCCAGGCGCGTTTGTCCGGGAATCACATAGAGATTGGAGAGGTGCCACGGACGTTCAATCGCCTCGCGCATTCGTTCGAGCATGTGCGGATGCGCGTATCCCAGGATGTTGACGGCGATGCCCGCGGCGAAGTCGAGGAAATCGCGTCCGTTCCCGTCCGTGAGGATGACGCCCTTGCCTGAGCGAAAGGACAATCCGGATGCGCGGGGGTATACGGGCAGCAGCGGGCCGTTCATTTTATGTTTTGAGTCTCCAGCCGGAGTGCAGGGCCCGGTAGCAGAGGCACCAGAGCGTAATGTTGATGGCGGCGATGAGGGTTACGCCCACGAGGAGGTCGCTTTCGTGGTATCCGAGGAATCCGTACCGGAATCCGTCGATGAGGTAGAAGAAGGGGTTGGAGAGGCTGACGGCCTGTCCGGCGGGCGGGAGGACGTGTATCGGATAAAAGGTTCCGGACAAGAACGTAAGAGGCATGATGGCGAAGTTTGTCACGGACTGGAGATGGTCGAATTTTGCCGACCAGATTCCGGCGAGAAGCCCCATTTGTCCGAGCATCAGCGAGCCGCCGAGGGCGAAATACACGACCGCCCACGGGTGCTTGATTTCGACGGTGTGGAAAATCCAGACGCCTATGATGACGCATGTCGCGACGACAATTCCGCGTGTTGTCGCGCCGCCGACGAATCCGACGGCGAGTTCGCCGGGCGAGAGCGGCGGCATGAGGAAGTCGGAAGTGATTCCCATCATTTTGGAGATGAGCAGCGAGGAGGAGGAGCAGGCGAAGGCGTTTTGCATGAGGGCCATCATTGCGAGTCCGGGGATGAGGAATTCGGTGAAGGGGATGTTTTCGATGGAGGGGCGGGACGCGCCGAAGGCGTAGGAGAAGATGAAAAGGAAGAGGAGCGCGGTGATGACCGGCGCGCCGAAGGTTTGCGCGGGGACTTTGACGGAGCGCATGACCTCCTTGTAGTAAAGGGTGGCGACTCCGCCCCAGTTGACGGAGCCGAAGCGTCTCTGGCCCATTTCGTGGAAGTGGGATTGCTGCATTCCGGTATGGATAGCACGGGGGAGAGCGGTTTCCAAGCGCTCTCGACAAATGCGTCTGAAAGTTGTAGGGTTTCGTTTCTTTGTGATTTTTGAATATTTGAGTGTTTTTATGTGCGTATACAGTGTCAAACCAGAAGGGAGGTTCCGTCATGAGTTGGACTGAGGAGCGGATTTCGTTGTTGAAGCGCTTGTGCTCCGAGGGCAAGAGCGCCCGGGAGATCGCCACGATTTTGGGCGAAGGCGTTACACGTAATGCGGTTATAGGAAAAATTAATCGAATGAAGTTGGCGGCGCGCAAAGAAGCGTTGGCCGGATCGAAGGCGGCTTCGCCGAAAGCGGCTTCACCGAAGGCGAAGGAAGCAAAGAAGCCGGCGGTTTCGAAACCGGCGCCGAAGGCTCCGACCCCGCCGCGCAAACCGGCGGAGAGCGCCCCCGCGCCGTCGCCCCCGCCTCCTACTTCTCCCGCGGTGGAACCCCTGCCGAAACCCGAGGAGCCTCGGGAACCCATTTCGCCTCCCCTGATCCGGGAGCCGGACATGGACGAGGATGTTGACGAAGATGTCAAAGGAGCGTCGTTATTCGGGGAGGGCGGTTGCAAGTGGCCGATAGGACATCCGGGTGAGGAGGATTTCCATTTTTGCGGGGAGCGCAGGCACGACACCCTTCCTTATTGCAAAACCCACGCGCAGGAGGCATACCAGATGGCCGACCGCCGACGGGGAAGGAACTCGTAAGCGAGAGCCGGGTTTCGCTTCGCAAATTTTTTTCGAAGGAACGAAACAGGCAAACAAACGGGGCCGGGAATCCGGCTCCCGGTTTTGGAACCCGATTCGCGACTGATTCGCGACCGATTCGGGGGTCGTTCCACGCCCCCCGGGCGCTCCTGTTTTTTCGGGTCATTGTATCCGGCACGAGGGTGATTCTCCCCGATTCGGCCTTAAAATTCCGCTATTTTTCCAAAAACCAAGTATAGTGCAAGTATTAAATGATTGACGATTCGCTCCAATGTGCTATACTGGCGGGCAAGAATAAATATACATTGAATGATTACGGGGAATAAAAAAATGAAAGAGTTACTAACGACTTTTGTAATAGTTTTGGCGGTTTTTACATTCGATGTTCATTCCGCTCCTGCGGGTGAAATAGGATGGACCCCCGAAACCGAAGAAGAAGAGACCGAAGAGGTCCTTAACCAGCTTCGGGAACTTGGTCTCGAGGATGAAAAGGACTTCGATCGATTCGGCGGAGAAAGGGACGTAGCGGGTTCAGGTTCGGAAGGTCCCGATTCGGCGGCGCAGGAAAGCGACCAGTAGCGGACAACCTTCTTCGGCGGGCATGATTTTTTCTATCGCTGTTCAAGCCCGTCCGTGATTGCCCGCGTCCACGCGCCTTCGGGATTGCGCGTGATTACCGGGTTCGTTCCCCCCGCCGAGAGAATGTTCACCGTTCTCCAATAGTCCGAGATTTTCAACAGTCCGTCGGTTCCGTCGGTGAGTTTCGCGACTTCGCGCATCATGTATCGCTGCCCGTCTCGGCGGATATCGGCATCTTCCGGTGCGAGCGAGAGAATGATATCGACCGCCTCTTCCTGGTTTTCTTCCGCGTATCTCCATCCCCGCATGGAGGCCCGCAGAAACCTCTGCAGGCGGTCGACGGACTCTTCCTCCGCAAGGCTTTCTTCCAGCACGTAAATGCCGTCCTCGAGAATCGAAACCCCCTGGTCCTGGTAGTGGAACAAGACGAGGTCTTCGTCCTCGAGTCCGATTTGCGCGAATTCATAGAATCCGTAGCTGAGCATTGAGACGCAGTCCGCGGAGTTGTCCTCAATGAGGTCAACGGCGCCCAATTGCTCGAGAATCTCGACGCCGTCTTCCCCGCCCTCAATGCCGAAGCCGAGGCGGTTCATCCAGCCCAGGAAGGGATATTCGTTGCCGGCAAGCCACACGCCTATTTTTTTGCCGGGAAAGTGCACGACGGACGTAACATTCCTGTCGCGCAGGCACACCAGCATCATGGAGGAGTTGGCAAAGGGCTGGGCGATGTTGACGAGCGGAATGCCGGCTTCGCGGGAAGCCAGCGCCGAGGGCATCCAATCAATGATGATGTCGGCCCCGCCGCCGGCAATGACTTCGGGCGTGGCGATTCCGGGTCCGCCCGCATTGATGGTGACATCAAGGTTTTCGTCCTCGTAGAATCCTTTTTCGAGTGCGACGAGGTATCCGGCAAACTGGGCTTGTATTTTCCATTTGAGCTGGAGGGTCAGCTTGTCGGGTTCTTCGACGCCGCAACCCGCGGTGAACAGCAAAATTCCCAAAACGGAAACAAGAACGGCACGCACCGGGATTTTTCCCCTGATTTCTGCAGAATAAAATCTACGCCGCCGCGCGCGCCTGTCCCGGGGATGCTTGCGTTGTCCTGAGTTGATAAACCGGCATCCGCCCGTCCCCCGTCGGCTGGTAGTATACGGAAATCTCCGCCAAGGCTTCGTTGAACTGGCTTAGGCCGATTCGCTCGTCCAGTTCGAAGGCGTTGAAGCCGCAACGTTCCATGAAGGCGAGTTGATCGCGCAAAATGTTTCCGGTTGCCCGCAACTCGCCCTTGAAGCCGTAGCGTTCGCGCAGCAGCCGGGCCTGGGAATAGGCCCGGCCGTCCTTGAACACCGGGAACCGCAGGACTATGAGTTCGAGTTGCGCGCATTTTTCGCCAAGCCCCTCAAGATCCCCGTCGCCTTCGATCCAGACGCCGACGGGTTCCTTGCGCTTGGCGAGAATGTCGTGTTCCCCGAGCCACCTGGCCGCGCTTACCAGCACGGCGCCGGTTGCGGGCACGGGGGCGTCGTCTTCGATGCGCTCGAAAGCATCTTCGCCGAATTCAAAACGGTTGTTAATGTTGCGTAGTATCATAGAGAGTCTCCTTGAAAGGTTGCAGGCCGATGCGTCTGTACGTGTCGAGAAATTCCTCGCCGTTGACGCGTTGTTTGAGATAGGTGTCGACGATGGTTCCGATGGCATCGACGATTTCATCTCTTGCAAAGGCCGGGCCGACGATTTTGCCGATGGAGCCGTTGTTGTCGGACGACCCCCCCAGTCCGACCTGGTAGTATTCGACGCCTTTTTTGTCGACGCCGAGGATGCCGATGTGTCCGACGTGGTGGTGTCCGCAAGCGTTGATGCAGCCAGAGATGTTGATGTGGAGCCTGCCGATTCGGCGCTGCAGTTCCGCGTCCTCGAAGCGTTTCGAGATTTCCTGCGCGATGGGAATGGAGCGCGTGTTTGCGAGATTGCAGTAGTCGAGGCCGGGACAGGCGATTTGGTCGGTTATCAACGAGATGTTCGCGCTTGCGAGTCCGCGCTCATCGAGCGCTTTCCAAAGTGCGTGCAGGTCCTTGCCGCGCACGTCGGCGAACGTGAGGTTTTGTTTGTGGGTGACCCGCAGTTCGGAGAAGCTGAACTTGTCCGCCAGGTCGGCGACGGCGTCCATGTCGTCGGCGCTCATGTCGCCGGGGATGCCGCCGACGGGCTTGGTGGAGATGTTGGCGATTCGATAGCCGGGAATCTTGTGCGCCGCGGTGTTGACGTCGAGCCAGCGGGCGAAATTCTCGTCCGCGAGCCGCGCTTCTTCCGTTTCGGGGGCGAAGTCGCCGAGGGACTCGTAATTTTTCGGCGCGAAGTAGGCGAGGATGCGATCGACCTCGCTCGGCGGCACGTTCAACGTGTCGCCTTGTTTTTGAATGGCGGCGAACTCGTCCTCGACCTGTTTTGCCATGGCTTCGGCGCCGATTTGATGGACGAGTATTTTGATGCGCGACTTGTAAAGGTTGTCGCGCCGGCCGAAGCGGTTGTAGACGCGCAGGATTGCCTCCATGTATGCGAGCAGGTCGGTTTTGGGAAGGAACTCCCGGATGCATTCGGCGACCATCGGGGTCCGCCCCTGTCCGCCGCCGACATAGACGCGGAAGCCGATTTCGCCGTTTCCGCCGCGCGCCATGCCGATTCCGATGTCATGGAACAGGATTGCGGCGCGGTCCTCTTTCGCGCCGTTGATTGCGATTTTGAACTTGCGCGGCAGGAAGGAAAACTCGGGATGGAGGCTTGACCACTGGCGCAATATCTCCGCCCACGGACGCGGGTCTTCGAGTTCGTCGGCGGAGACTCCCGCGTAGGGGTCGGTTGTAATGTTCCGGATGCAGTTTCCGGAGGTTTGCAGGGCGTGCATCTCGACATCGGCGAGGTCCTTGAGAATGTCGGGAACATCGGCGAGGCGGGGCCAGTTGTATTGAACGTTTTGGCGTGTCGTGAAGTGGGCGTAGCCTTTGTCGTATTCGCGCGCGATGTGCGCGAGTTGGCGCAGCTGCCTTGACGAGAGGGTTCCGTAGGGGACGGCGACGCGCAGCATGTAGGCGTGGAGCTGGAGGTAGAGTCCGTTCATCAGGCGGAGCGGCTTGAATTCGTCTTCGGAGAGCTCCCCGGAAAGCCGACGGGCCACCTGCCCCCTGAATTGCTCGACCCGTTCGGTGACAATCTTGTGGTCGAATTCGTCGTATCTATACACGGGGATGCTCCGCTTGCTTGCCGAGATCAAGGCGCACGGTCGGGCCGTTCATCCGGATGTTCTCGCGCACGCTGACGGGCGCGGTGCCGCTTCCGGCCTCGCGCACTTCGAAGAGATAGGGGCCGATGACCTCCAGGGCTTCGACGGACGGCATCGCTCTTTGCAACATGGCCTCGCCGTCGCCTTTGCTGCGGACGACGGCCGCATCCTTGAAGTGTTCCGACCAACTTCCCCCGTCGGTGAAATAAACGACTTCGCCGTCCAGGAGCCGGTTTGCCGTCACGGCGAGGGTCTGGGCTGTTTGGTTGTGGTGCTGTGCCATTGGATTCGGGGTTTCAGGGACGGGGTTCGGGATTAATGAACCAAGTTTGTGTTGATTTCCCTGATATGTCAAATATTTTTTGTGAAATTATTTAAACAGCATTTTTGTTTTGTGAAATAAAGGAACCCGGGTGATTCGAATGGCCCGAACGGCCCGGAATCGCAACGTGCGATTTCATGGCCGATTCGCGGTTCTGTAGGGATGCGGCCTGCCTGCGGCCGATTCGCGGCTCCTAGCGCTCGGTCAGCTTGAACTCGATTCGCCGGTTTTTCCGGAGTGATTCGCGGTCCAGTCCGTCGACCAGGGGACGGAATTCTCCAAACCCGGCCGCGAGCAGTCTTTTTTCCTCAACGCCGCGCTCGGCGAGCGCTTCGACCACCGCAATCGCCCGCGCCGTGGACAAATACCAATTCGACGGAAACAGGGTCGTCGCTATCGGCAGCACGTCCGTATGGCCGTCAATGCGCAAAACCCAATCGATGTCCTCGGGGACCAGCTGGGCTATTTCGAGAACGACGTCCGCGAGTTTGTTGATTTCCTGCCTGCCCCGGGCGTTCAACTCCGCCGAGCCGACGTCAAAGAGAACCTCCGCGGGTAAAACGAATCGGTCTCCCACGACGACAACCTCGTCGCGTTCGTCCAATGCCTTTGATAGCGTTTCAAAAAATTTCGAGCGAACCTTCGATAACTCCTGAACCCTTCGAGCCAGCGCAGCGTTCAACCGCGAACCCAAATTCGCTATCTCGACGCGTTGCTGCCTTTCCTTCTCTTCGGATGCTTCCAGTGCCGCCTGGAGTGCGCGCAGTTGCGCCTGGAGCACGTTCAACTGCCGGTTTAAAAAGACGACTTCTTCTTCCAACTGGGTGCGGACGCCGTCTTCTTGCGGTTCGGCCTGCTGCGCTTCCTGTGCCGCCTGCAGCGACGCCCCCAATTCCTGCAATTGCAAGCGAAGACTCTCGTTGTCGCGTTCTTCGAGGGCGAGCAATTCCCCCAACTCGGCGATGCGCGACTGCAATCGAAGCAATGCCTCGTCGCGTCCGCTCACCGCCTGTCCCAAATAAAATTGTCCGAGAATGAAAACCGACAACAAAAATATCACCACCAGCAGCAGGGTTGCCATTGCATCGACAAATCCCGGCCAGTAGTTCGAATCTTCGAACGGTCGGCGTCCTCGATGTGCCAGGAGACTCATCGATGATTCCTACTTCCTTCTTGTGGGGGGTCTGCTGACTGTGCCGGGTTTGCCGGTTGCACCAGGCTTGGCGGTCGCGGCGGGTTTGCCGGCCGTGCCGGGCCGGCTGGGTATGTCGCCGGATTTTTCGAAGAGCTTTTGCAGCATCGAGACAATCGCTTCGATATTGCGCCCCGCCACGGCGCGTTCGCCTTCGGCAACCATCAGCAAACGGCGAATGTCTTCCAGTACATGGGTCTCGTCCGCCGACGAGATCGACGGCTTGCCCGCTATCACGGGCGCGGCACTCGTGCGCGGCGCTTCCATGTGGGTCAGGTCGGAAACAAACTCTTCCAGTTCATTGTAGAACCGTCCTTGCGCCTGTCCCGCCTGGAGATCCAAAAATCCCAAAACAAGGGATCCGGCAAGTCCGAACAGCGAAGAGGAAAAGGCCGTTCCCATTCCGGCAAGAGGGGCTTCAAGTCCGGCGCGCAATTCCTCGAACGCGCCGACCGGATCTCCCGCTCCCCCGCCCAGCGAGCGCACCGTGTCGCCGATCGCCGATATCGTTTCGAGCAGCCCCCAAAAGGTTCCAAGCAGTCCAAGGAAAACCAGCAAACCGATCAGATAGCGCGAAACGCTTCGGGAGTCGTTCAAACGCGTCGCTATCGAATCCAGCAAAAACCGCGAGGATGTCGGTGAAAGGGACGAGGTGCTGCCTCCCGATTTTTCCAGCATCGCAGCCAAAGGCGCGAGCAGGTTCGGCCGGGGCGGCATCTTGACGACAATCTGCTCGTCGTCGCGGCCGACGCTGACGAGTCTGCGGGCGGTGTCCTCCGACCAGTAGATTTCGCGATTCAAGCGGAGGATTTGATAAAAGGAGTGAAAGATTCCCAGCAGCAGCGTAAACAATATCAGCGCGTTCAAAAACGGGTTCTGAAAAAAGAACTCGGTGATTTGTCCGCTCAAGACAGCCAGTGGAAAGCCCAGCACCACCAAAAACAAGAAGCACCGCAACACATACGCGCGCGGCGAAGTGAACGTGGGCGAAATCGGACCCATGTTTGGACTCATGTTCTGCAGCGGCTTCTTCATCTCTGTCCCTTGTACGGTTGCTGTCAGCAGGTGACAGACATGCGGCTGTCGATATACGAACCCACCGCTTTTGCCATCGGATCCAAATGGTTTTCGAACAAATGATTTGCGCCGCGAAAGGTGCGCTGTTGTATGTCGATTCCGTTGCGCGTACGCAGCCGGTCGACCAATTTACCGACCTCCTTGGGCGGTGCGAGCTTGTCCGCGCTGCCGTTCAGGACCAATCCCGACGAGGGACAGGGAACCAGGAAGTTGAAGTCGTACAGGTTGGCGGGCGGAGCTATTGAGACGAAACCTTCAATCTCGGGACGGCGCATCAGCAACTGCATTCCTATCCACGCGCCGAAGGAAAACCCGGCTATCCAGGATTGTTCATGCTCGGGGTTTTGAATCCGCAGCCAGTCCAGCGCGCTTGCCGCATCCGCCAGTTCGCCGTTTCCGGAATCAAACTCTCCCTGCGATCTCCCGGCTCCGCGAAAATTAAACCGCAGGACCGAAAACCCGCGTTCCGCAAACGCGTCAAACACCCGTTTCGGCAATGGATGATTCATGCTTCCCCCGAGCTGTGTGTGCGAGTGCAACACCAATGCAAGATTCGCATGCCTGCGCTCCGAATGACAATAATACCCCTCAAGCCGCCCCACGGGGCCGTTGAATATCACACCCGACATTCCCTACTTCTCCAAATAACAACACGCAAAAACCCCTCCATCCCGCAGGCGGCAGTATAACGGATTTCCGTTTAAAAAGGAAATTTTACGCGAATCGGGAGATTTTTCGCCGTTTAGCGAGGGTTGGTGACATCATGCTTGCGGAGAATCTGCTCCATTTGCGTTTCCTGCGACTTGCGGGCCGGACCGAATTACCGTAATCGCGACAAAAACCGGTTCCAAAAAATCTTCCATTTTGCGTCGACGATTGGCGTAACTATCTGCAAAACAAGGAAATTATTGGCTTTTTAGAAAATCAATGCTACGCATGACCGCGAGCGGGGGTGGTTTAGAGTAAAAAACAGAGGCTCAACAATGAACGGCGAAAAAGAAATTACAGCAGCAAAGGTTATGGAAGAACTGCGGGAACATGAAACGGGTTGCGTAGAGCGCCGGAAGGCTGTCGATCAAAGGTTCGACGCAGTCGATAAAAGATTCGATAAAACCGACGAGAACATCAGGTTTTGGGCCATCGTAAAGATCGGTGTTTTATCATTGGTGATGGTAATTATTTCGATGCTTGTGATGATTTCCAATAACTAGCAACTATGCTGCAGCCGTTCGTGCACGTCCGCCGGTCGTTATTGAACAAACAGCCGTTTCCGACGGAATAATCCTTTCCAGATCCCTGATGAAGTGTTTCTTATCCGGATGCCGGTAAGAAAGAGTTGTTTGTTTGAAAGCGGTGGTTTTGAGCGTCCGGATGACTATTTGTTGATGAAAATCCTCTTATGAGTTATTGAAAAATCCGGGTGATTCGCTTTTTCGGCCGGCAAATATTTGAGGAAATTTGGCGCCCGTCGCGAGGTTTTGAAATTTTTTTTATTTGAAAACAATAAAAATAAAAGGAATAAAAACAATAATAGAAAAATAACTTCCGAGTTTCTTCTTGATATGTTTGGCGGGATGAGGGTATTTTATGATTGATACAGCCAACTCGTCTCCGTGACAGCGTCCGTCGAGTAAGTTTTGAAAGGGGATCGATAATGAAGATTGTAAATTACGGAATTAAGAATTCGTTTGTGGTTTTTTCGTTGCCGGGCGGGCGGCTTTGCAGACGCGGGACGGGTGTTGTTCATCGAGCTCCTTTCTTGGCAGGAATGGCTCCGGCTGTCGTATTGGGTTTGGTGGTTGCGTTGTCGACGCCGGCGTTTGGAGACAGCGGACATGCACCTGTGCCAAATATTATCAATATTGCCGATTCCGCTGCCAAGCCCGAGGATGGGACCGGTACGAGAATTGGAGACAAAATCGATGATAAAACCGGCACGCCCGATGATGATGCGACAGGTGAATATGGCCGTGCCGGCGCGTTCGTCGAATTTGCAACGTCGACTTCGAAGGCGCAGGAGGGAGATACCCTGAAGTTGCAAATCCGTGTTGTCGGCGACAAAGTGCTCACGGAACGGGTGACGGCGGGGCTGTCTACGCTCTTCGGCTCCCGGCCCGGCGTCGATGTCAGCCTCCCCGACTCTCTGGTTTTCGAGCCGGGAGAGACAAGCAAGGATTTGGAGCTTTTCGTCATTGACGATGCGCAGCCCGAGCACACGGAATCGGTGGTCTTAACTCTCGGGGGCCGTCTCCCCGAGGGTGTGAGATTCGGCGCACGCACCCACACCGTCACCATCATTGACAATGACGGCATCGAAGGTGGAGCCGCCGGGGTTGAGGCCGGCGGCATCAACAACATCATCTTTGTCTCGCCGCATTCCACGAGTATTTCCGAAGACGGCGGCAATTCAAATATTGACGTGATTATCGGCCGGCCCATTCCCGCGGGCTCCGCCGCCACCGTCACCGTAACACCGGGCGGGTCCGCGATGGGAGGCACCGATTACGAACTCTCGGTTGCGGGCGGAAGCCTCAACGACAACATGTGGACGCTGCCGACAGAAACGGAACGTGCAAGCCTCACGGTTACAGCCGTACAGGATTCGGTTGCGGAAGGCGAAAACGAGTCCCTAACCCTTGGTTTTGCAAGTGATACACTGCCGGACGGATGGATTGTTGTTCCCAGAACATTCTACATCGAAATTATTGACGACGATGAGGCTGTTGAGGCGACCGTCGGATTTGCAACATCGGCTTCGGAGGTGTTGGAAGGCGGCGAATTGCCCCTGCGAGTCGAACTCAGCAACCCGCTCCCGCATCCGATAACGTTAACACTGTACGAACGCAGCGATTCACACTGGTGGTTCAACTACCCTCGTTCCCTGACTTTCGCCGAAGGGGAAACAAGCAAGGTTGTGAATTTTATAGCCGAGTATGACGGAGTTTTCGAAGACGGGAAGACGATGACTCTCGCCCTCCGGGGCCATCTCCCCCATGGCGTGAAGTTCGGCACGCGCACCCACGCCGTCACCATCATTGAACCCGCGTCGGTTGTCGGGTTTACGAAATTCAGTTCAAAGATAAAGGAAGGCGCTGAAATATTCCTGGGCGTTGAATTCAGCCACCCGCTTCCGCAGCCGGTAACGTTGTCACTGGCCGCGACCGGCGCCAGCGAGGATATCTTCGCCCCCGATTCCCTGACCTTTCCGGCGGGAGAAACAAGCGCGGTTTTCGGAGTTGTGGCAATTGACGATGCGGTATCCGAGGATGTCGAAGAGGTTACCCTGTCTCTCGAAGGAGACCTGCCCGACGGCGTGGGAATATTCGGCATCCAATCCCACACGATTACCATCCTTGATGATGGCGACATTGAAAACGGTCAGATCACAGAGGTTGATGGCGAAATTGGCGGGCCCGGGGATGAAACCGGCGAGAACGGCGACGGGGTGCTGGTTGGATTTGCGACGTCAACTTCGGAAGTGAAGGAAGGAGACGGTCGTTTCCCCCTGCACATACGACTTAGCAAACCGCTCTCGCGGCCGTTGACGCTGGGGCTGGTCTGGTCCTACACCGGCAGGCACGCCGTCGCGGGCGAACGCGAGTGGGAGTGGTCCAGCACCGGCGCGCACAGCGATATCGTCAAGCTTACCGATTCGTCCACTTCCCTGGTCACCTTCGCGCCGGGAGAGACAAGCAAGGCCCTGGAGGTTGCAGTCGTTGACGACGAGCAAGCCGAGGGCACGGAGACGTTTACCTACACCCTCGAAGGCCGTCTTCCGGACGGCGTGGCGTTTGGCACACGTGTCCACACCATCACCATCACTGACGATGACGATGCCGAAGACGGTCAAATCCCCGAGTTTAGCGGCCACGTTGTCAAGGCGAGGATCGGATTCGCGACAGCGGCTTCGGAGGTGAAGGAGGGTGACGTTTTGTCCTTGCGCATACGACTTAGCAAACCGCTCCCGCAGCCGGTGACGGTGTCCATGACCAAATCGCGAGGCGGCACGGTTCGAGTCCGCAACCTCTCCGATTCCGTGACTTTCCTGCCGGGAGAGACAAGCAAGCGCGTGGAACTTGCGGTCCTTGATGATTTGGAACGCAACCGGGGCAACACGGTGGTTACTTACACTCTCAAAGGGATGCTCCCCGATGGCGTGAGTTTTGGCCGGCGCGCCCACAGGATTACCGTGCTTCACGATGACAGGGATGATTCCCATATCGGGGATTCCGTTGAGGCGACCGTCGGATTTACGGAATCGGCTTCGGAAATGAAGGAGGGTGAAAGCTTGTCCCTGCATATCCGGCTTAGCGAGCCGCTTCCGGTGGATTTAGTCCTGTTTGTGTTCACACCGGTTAACGATGATGTCGTCCATGATTCGTATGTGGTTCTCATGAAGGGAGAGACAAGCGCGGTTTTGGAAATTACGGCCGTTGACGACGAGCAGTCCGAAGGCGCGGAGACAATCGCCTATACCCTCGGAGGCGTCGGAAGCGGTGTTTATTTCCGGAGTATTGATACCACGGTGAGATACGACACGCGTATTCATACCGTCACCATAATTGACAATGACGACCCGGAAGAGGGGCGGGTTGCCGAGATCGAAAATCCTGCCACGGAGGCCGAGGGCCATGCCGGCATCACCGTTCCCGTTTCCGAATACGGGACTGCCGGCATGACGATTGTCGCAGACGAGACGACCATCGAAACATTCCCTGCTTTGCGCCGGACCGGCGAGCGGGATGCCGACGAGCGGAGGAGGCATGCACGGATTACGGATGAGACCGCCGCCGGTGCTGTTGCGCCGGGCACTGCCGATGGCGGTTCGGACGGCGTGCACGTTTCCTTCGTTAAAAATGCAATTCAGGGAATTGTTGGCTGGGTCGTGCGCGCTTGGCATCAAGGCGCCGGCGATGGTGATGCTGGAATTACAGACCATGGAGATATTGATTGGGGAGAGAGCGCCGGTCATGACGGCGATGGCGGTATTGGAATTATAAATCACGGGGACGTTGATTCGGACATGGACGCCGATGTTATCGATCCGGACGAGGTCCCTGATTATCATGTCGATGGTGATACTGAAATTGCCGGTCATGGAGTTGTCGATTTGAACATGCATGCTTCGTATCAGGACGACGGTGACATCGGAATTACAACTCGTGGAATTGTCGGCTTGGACGCGCCCGCTGCACATTGGGACGATGGCGACATTGAAATTGCAAACCATGGAGTTGTTGATTCAGGCATGGACGTTGACCATGGCGGCGATGGCGATTTCCCGGATGTCTTAACTGTAAATTACGAAACTGTCGGTTCGCGTATATACGATAATTATTTCATGAGTGACGGGGAGAATGTCTATTTTGAGGGAGACATTGCCGGCGGGTTTCAGAATGAATTGAGGGGCAAAGCGATTCGTCTCGGGAATGTTGATTTCAAAGGCAGTAAAAAAGGGGAAGATGCCGACGAGTTGATAATATACGGGGATTATGAGGGCACAAGCGACACGCAATTGAACTTTCATGTCGGACCAAATAAAGATTTTGGAAAGCTGCAGATTTACGGGGATGTCACGGGGCAAAGCCGCGTGTCGCTGGTTGCGGATGACGCAAGCTTTATCACGGAATCTACGGATTCTCCCGAAATGATATTGGTGGGAGCAGACCATGCTGTGGAAGCGGATAGTTTTGCGGGAGAACAGACTGTCGGTGCGTTCAATTACGTCCTTGAGTATGCTTTGGAAGGACTTTACAAAAATCATGCATGGGGCTTTGTGAACCGGGGGCTTTCCGATGCCGCCGAAAGAATTTCCCAAATCGCGGATGAATTGTCGGACGGCATGGAAGATTCGCCGGCAGCCAATCCCGGCGAACGGACCGAACTTGGTTTGTGGGGAGAGCGGGATGGTTCACGCGCGACCATAGGTTTGGACGCTTTCGCAACGAGGTTGATGGGCGGGGACATGCTTGCGGGAACAAGCGTGTCGCAGAATTTCTCGACGTCAAACGACATTGATGTTGAGAGTTACATCACCGCGTTGGCGGCGAATTGGGAGCGCAAAGGTTTCTATGCGGGCGGACAAGCCCGGTATGCCCGTTTCACAAGCGACGTATCGACGGACCGTCTTTCGGTGGTTCAAGGCAATGAAGGCACGGGCGTGAACGCATCCGTCGACCTGGGCTATCGCTTTGCCCTTCCGTTCGGCGGGGTGGATTTCCAGGTCGCGCCGCAGGCGCAGTTGGTTTGGTCCCGCGTGAACTTTGACGATTTTGTCGGACCGCACGGAGAGTTGGTTTCGCTGGAGGACGGCGATCGTGTGACCGGACGCTTGGGCTTGTCGTGGGACGGCGAGTGGCAGGGCGCTGAAGGTTTCGGGCGGTTCTACGGCGGAATGAACCTGCGCGTTGCTTTGGACGGTGAAACGTCCGTGAACATATCGGGCGTATCCATTGCCAGCGAACGGAAGGACCTGTCGGTTGACGGAAAACTCGGCCT
>JAPOUT010000127.1 GCA_026708545.1 Hyphomicrobiales bacterium | reverse complement strand
TGGCTTATCGCAGTGTGCCACGTCCTTCATCGCCTCTCAACGCCAAGGCATCCACTAGACGCCCTTTTGCGCTTGATCATCCCATCATCGCCATCCCGGATCCGCGCCTGTGGGAAGGCGCATACTTGCGGATGGTCATGATGGAGAAATTGCCTGTATTCAACCCATTAAAGGCCACTCTGTGACCCTGATGGGCTGGATATGTTTTCGTCTTCACAATGTCCAAACTTTCCACAAGACGAGGTGCCTACTCTCGATAGAATCGGGGCAGGTCCGACTGGCCTTTTCGGGAAAGTAAGGGTTTTTACCTTTTCTACGGCTTTGAGTCAATGCTTTTTTGGAATTTTTTTTAGGAGGGAAGAAACGGGGCGCCTGGTATCGGGAAAACCCGCCCCCAGGCTTGTTTTCCTGCGAACGGGCGAGAGGGACGAGGAGACGGCAAAATCCGTGACGCGCAGATTCGGACCGGACAAAATCCGCAAGGCCCCGTTGTTTGGTCACTGAATCCGACTCCAAAAATTCCGACGAACGTGAAATAAAAAACAGCAGATATTTTTTTGTATGCTGCACAAGTGTCACTTCTTCCGGGTTTTTACGAAGAAGGCCGAGAGGTTCAAAGCACACGCCCGGAAAGTGTGCGGGCGACAGTCTCAAAGGGTGCGGATTCCTGCCCCATTACCATTTTCCTTCTTGGAGTTCGCTGGCAATGTGTGCCGCCAATACGCCGGTCCCCTTTGCGTTATGTCCAAAGCCGTCTTGTTGAATTCGGATTCGTAAATACGCCCCAACAAATCGTCTGAGAAATGCTGGGGCGTCTTTGGGTTGGTTTACACTAAGGTTGGTCTTTCGTAGACGGGGGCCACCAGACACCGGATTCGAACGACAATCAAGCTATTTTTTGCGGCCAATCCGGGAACTTACACGTATTCGACGACTATCGGCAGGTTTTCAGCGGCTCAAATTACCGGAATATGGACGGTTTTTTTGCGAATCAGTCGGTTTTTTGCCGGAAAAGCGAGGAATTTCGAGGGTTCTTCAATACGGAGGCGATGGTCTTTGGCCCGTGGTTTCGATAGCCGTTGATGGGTGTATCTTGCCGGTTCTTTTCGGCTTCGGGGGTGCCCAGGAATTTAAAATTCTTGACGATGATTCTGGAATCGGTAGAATCGGCGCAAACTTATCCATCAACCTCACGGAGGATTTTAAAATGAAACTGTTTCGCTCTGCGACTATTGCGGTGGCCTTGGTAATTCCGTTTGGATTGGCACAAGCCGCAACATCAAATACACCCCCCCCCCCCCCCAACACTAACTAAATCCCATCCCTCTTTTTCAGTAACCGAAGACCGCGCTTTAAGTCTTCGAGAGACCGGCTCCCAAATCGTTATACAAACCCTCGAGAACGCTCTTCGACAGGGCGGGCTTGCATTATTGGGCGAAGGTTTTCAACTCGACTCTTCATTGAGTTACCATTCCGGAGATAACGAAGGAATCGAAGGGGACCTGGATGTCGTGATTCCTCTATGGAATGGCGGCAGACATGCAATCTTTACGCAGCCCGGTTTTGTATTCTGGAAAGGTCTGGAGGGAGAGAAACGCTTTGACGGCAACATCGGTCTTGTCTATCGCGCAGAATTAACCAGGAACTTGATCGCGGGAGCTTCGGTCTTCTACGACCATGATTTCCAGATCGGTCATTCCCGTGTCAGCGGCGGTGTTGATTTACAAAGCGGATACTTTCGGTTTGGAGCGAACTATTATCATCCCCTGGGTGAAGAGGAAGATGGTCGGGAAGGATTTATTGAAGAAGCCCTGCGCGGAATGGATGCCCGGCTCGTTTTTGAAAGAGAGGCGGTGCGTTTGGGAAGCACGATCGGCTACTGGGAATATGACGGAGGAGAAGATGTCGAGGACGAATGGAAAACCTCGATTGGACTGGATTTCGGTGTTCGAATCCTTCCCGGAGTTTTTGCGGAAGCCAGCTGGGAACGTCACAAGGACGATATTGTGCTTGATGAACGTATTTTTGCAGGATTGGCGTTCCGTTTCTCTTTGCCCGGCTTTGAGGGAGCAAGTTATGGCAGCGGAGAGATGACTTCAAACCTGTATAAGATTGTCGACCGGGAGAAGCGGATTCTTTATGAGGAGCGTGTGGGATTGCCAAGCATCTCGATTAGTCTCCCTGATAGCGTAAGTACTGACGGGATGAGTGCCGCCATTGCAGAGGACAATACTGTGGAACTGGATATTCAGTTGAGCCAGGCATTGACTGAAGATGTCACTTTGAATTTAGTGGCAAGCGGTTCTGCCGAGTATGGCTCTTCTAACGATTGGAATTTAAGTGTTGGCGGAACTGATTGTGCTTCTGCTACTGAAACGGTTCCATGCCAGGTGGTGATTGGTGCCGGCGATACCAGTGCCTCCGTGGAGGTTTCTATTAATGATGATGGTCGCACCGA
>JAPOUT010000078.1 GCA_026708545.1 Hyphomicrobiales bacterium | reverse complement strand
TTTAGAAATTGCTGTATCCTGCATCTCTAAATTTCCTCATGTTATTTGCTCTTTGTTTTGCCGTCTTGCCTACTTTCTCGTAATGCTCGACCGCCAAATCAACAAAAATATCAAAAAATTTATTGATTGGCCTGTCCCATTCTATTTTATCAAAAACAGAATTAATGTCGCTGTTTAACCGAACTTGTCCCGTTCCTAAATTCTCTATTCGATAAATGTCTGCGGGAAGAAGGTGAAAGGGGGCAAGCTTTATGTAATCCAATTCTCGTAATGAAGTGTCATTTTGCGCTTTATGGTGCCCAAATTCTGCAATAACAAATATAGCTTTCTCGTTGGCTAAAAATTTTAACAAATTAGTAACGGCACATACACCACCATCAGAATATCTATCGGAGTCCAAATCTTTGGTTTTCACATCAAAGCCATAAAACGAATTGTTATGTTGAGAGGCAAAATCGTAAATGGTTCTGCGACCGGGATGGGGAATGTATTTCGATTTAGTGCGATTGCAAATATCCTTCCAGTTGTCGGTTATCCGCCTTTCAATCATTGCTCCAAATGCGCGGGAGTCTTCACGGGCGTCCATTGCCGAATAAGCATCTGCAAACAAGTTTTCAAACTCTGTTGCAACATCATTTATGTAGGATCTAATACTCAACGGTTTTTACTTCTTAATTGAACTCGCCTGAAACTTCCATAGCTTCGAACATTATGGGTTTTTCCATCAAAGTCTCCTCACTTCTGATGATAGAAAATTCTACCCCAAATCCCGTATTTTTGCAGGTGTTTTAATACATAAGCCCAAAAAAACACCCCGGCAAATCGCTGGAAATGCCGGGGTGTCCTTTGGGTTGGTCTGCAGGAATTGCATTGGGTCCCGGTTCCGACAGGATCTCAAGCTTTTTTCCGGGAAAACCGGGAAGTTGCAAGACGTCGGGAGGATTTTCGGCGATATTCGGGGGTTTTCAGGAGATTTAAAAAACCGCGGAAAGCGGCGGTTTTTTTCGAATCGGGCGGGATTTTGGTCGGAAAAGGCCGGAATCGGTGCATTTCACAGATTCGCGAATCGATCAGCGCATCCGTTTTCCCGTATTCGATGCCGATAATCCGCCCGGGTGGCGAGGAGATGGATTCGGGCGCGTATAAGGAGACGGAGGGGCCGGGATTGGTCATTTCGTCGGGCCTGTTGAATTCACGATTTCTCGACTCCTCTGCTGCTTCGCTTGCAGCCTTTCCTTAATCTGCCGGGGTAATCAACCAGGGATTGCATCATCCCGCCCCCTGTCCGGACGACAGGCTGCGCGGTTGTGAGTGCAGACCGGAGGGTGGCCGGCTTTGTGCGGCAAACGCCGCCTTCATCCTATTCCAGGCCAAAAGAAGGCGGGTGCTTGTCAGGTGGCGGACCCAAGCCGATATTCTCCGTGAAAGGCCGACGGACTGTGCCGGGGGATTAAGTCGAAGCCTGACCATGACTTTTAAAAAATTCGTGACACGACGGGATTTTTCAAACGGCGCCGGTCGGCGGAAGCAGCGGGGAATGACAGGTTTTTTCGAAGGAAATTACCACTTAAAGATGTAGTTTTCTTGGAAAATTCCAGGGTTGTCGTCAGGCTTGCCGTCGTTGATTTCGGGCATCCAATGTGTTACCATTCCACCTTGGTATAGATAGATTGATTACGGGTTCCTAGTGTCATGCTTTTCAGTTTCAAACCGGTTGGAAGAAAGAGAGCGGCCCTGCGGTCGTTCCCGTTGCCCCCGTGGCGGGGGGGGGGGGGGGGGGGGTTGTTAGCGGGGGCGTTCCTGTTGCTGTCGATTGCCGGTTTGTCCTCGTCCTCGGAGGCGGACGAGTCCCTCTTTATACGCTCGGCACAGCAACTCGAGCGCCTCTGGGGCGGCGTCCTCGGCTGCGCCGAAAGCGACGAGCCCTTCGCCGTCCGGAACCGTTTTGACGAAGGGGGCGATGTACAAACCTCCGTCCCGACGGGAGGCTCGAATAACTATTCCCAATGCGGTAAACGTGCTCTCCGCAATGCAAGTTCGCGCATGCTGGTTAATACCGTCGAGAACGCGTTGCGCGAGGGCGGTTTCGCATTGTTCAAAGAAGGCTTCCGGATCGACTCGAGCATCGGCTGGACCTGGGGCGAGAACGTCCGGGGGGCGTTTGACGCGGTGCTTCCGTTGTGGAAGGGCACGGGAGCGGGGGGAACGGACAAGGCGCTGTTTCTGCAGCCCGGCGCGGTCTTCTGGTCGGGGCATGCCGAGCAGGAGCGTATTGACGCGAACATCGGGCTGGTCTATCGCGGGAGTTTCAGCCGCGACCTTGTCGGCGGGGTTTCCGTTTTCTACGACCGCAACTTCGAGCGGGGTCTTGCGCGCCTCGGCGGGGGGCTGGACATCCAGGGGGGAATCTTCACGGGGGGCTTGAACTACTACCATCCGCTGGATAACGAATGGACGGAGGGGAGGACGGATTACGTGGAGAAGGCGTTGCGGGGCATGGACCTGCGGCTCGGTTTGTCGACGGAGGATGTGCGCTTTGACGGCAGCATGGGTCTGTGGCGCTTCGAGGG
>JAPOUT010000096.1 GCA_026708545.1 Hyphomicrobiales bacterium | reverse complement strand
CTTCGCGGAGATGTTGCAAATGTTGGCAGCAAATTTGATGAATTCGAGGATTCTCATAGAAGAGAACATGACCTTTTTTACGGCCAAGGAGGACAGTGAGAATTCCACTTCGGCAAATTAGCCGTTGCTGTTATTCCAAGTAAAACGGCATTCAGTGGTTATAGCAGACATGAAAGTTTCACCAGCCCACAGAGAACAAACGAAAGCCGAGAATGATTCCGCTATTGAACGGCTTCGTGCGGATATGGAACGAGGACTTAATAAACTGCTAGCGGTTTTAATAATCATAGGTATTGCTGTCATAGGTTTGTTGTTTCGAGGATTAGGTGGCTAACCGTCAACCTACCCGCAACGATCCGGACACTAGCGCGAATACTCCTCCATGGCTTTCTGCGCTAATTCAATAGCATCTTCTCTCTCATAACCTGCACTGGCTGCTTCTTTCGGGCTACGATTTGGAGCGAAACGGATGAACATGACAAAACTATTGCCGATGCAGAAGAGGCAATTCGTCTTGAACCGAGTAATCCCCGTTTTTTTATCGTAAGGGGAACTGCTTGGGGTGAGAAGGGAGAACCGGATAAAGCACTTGAAGATTTTGATCATGCACTTCGATTAGACCCCAACAATCAACAAGCCCTTCACAATCGCTCTATTGCGCTGTCTTTGAAAAATCGTGCGGGGGAAGAATAAACTGGCATTGCAAGTGTCGGAAATATCACGCCCGTTCTGTTAGGGACGCGACATTCAGCAACTATGTCTTACCCGTCAAATCGCTTGTAAATGCACCTTTCCTTCGCATATTCCCGCATCTCCAAAGATTTCATGACACCGCATCCCAATCCTGTGCTATACTGCCGATATGAACCAACAATATCCAGACTACGGATTCGAATGTCTAAAGCATTCGTTCGAGTTGGGAAAACAAGTTATGTATGGAGGATTATTATGAGCACAGGACAAATGATCGTAGGAGTTGCCACAATTGTATTCACGGTAATAGCGACTGTGGTCGGAGGAACTTGGGTGATATTGGAAGAAATCAACGAATCCCATGTTGAACTTCAAAAACAAATCAACGAATCTCGTGTTGAATTTCACAAAGAAACTGGCGAAGTTCGTGTTGAAATTCGCGAGGAAAATGCCAAAACTCGTGAAGAGGTAGGTGGACTTCGCGGAGATGTTGCAAATGTTGGCAGCAAATTTGATGAATTCGAGGATTCTCATAGAAGAGAACATGACCTTTTTTACGGCCAAGGAGGACAGTGAGAATTCCACTTCGGCAAATTAGCCGTTGCTGTTATTCCAAGTAAAACGGCATTCAGTGGTTATAGCAGACATGAAAGTTTCACCAGCCCACAGAGAACAAACGAAAGCCGAGAATGATTCCGCTATTGAACGGCTTCGTGCGGATATGGAACGAGGACTTAATAAACTGCTAGCGGTTTTAATAATCATAGGTATTGCTGTCATAGGTTTGTTGTTTCGAGGATTAGGTGGCTAACCGTCAACCTACCCGCAACGATCCGGACACTAGCGCGAATACTCCTCCATGGCTTTCTGCGCTAACTCAACGGCATCCTCTCTTTCGTAACCGGCACTGGCTGCTTCTTTCGGTGTCCAGACCCATTCCATCTGATGCCTTCCCGTTGCCTCTTTAAGCCTTTTCCATAGGTCCGCATTCTCTACCGGCTTCTCTTACATACCCAGGATGACAAGAGAATACTCGGATGTGGTAACCCTTGCGATTCCTACGGTCCTTGCGATTATTGTGGAATTCTTTATCGCTACCATACAAGACGATTGAAAGGAAAAGATTAAAAAAGAAACCGGTGTCGTTGAAGTTATCGGTCATCCTGTTTAATCGTCTCTATCACCATCCATCCATAACGACTATACTCCCTTGAACGACAACGCAAGCAGGAGATGGACATGAAAGCCGAAGAGTATTTCGAAAGCGGGTTGCAACGTTACGGAAACAGCGATTTTGACGGTGCGATAAAGAACTTCACCAAAGCCATCGAATTAAAACCCGACTACGCTCCCGCCTTATGTAACAGGGGACTTGCGTGGTGTGAAAAAGGTGACTTTAAAAAAGCGATTACCAACCTGAACGAAGCAATACGCGTAGAACCAAACAATGCAACTTACTGGTTCTTTCGGGCTACGATTTGGAGCGAAACGGATGAACATGACAAAACTATTGCCGATGCAGAAGAGGCAATTCGTCTTGAACCGAGTAATCCCCGTTTTTTTATCGTAAGGGGAACTGCTTGGGGTGAGAAGGGAGAACCGGATAAAGCACTTGAAGATTTTGATCATGCGCTTCGATTAGACCCCAACAATCAACAAGCCCTTCACAACCGCTCTATTGCGCTGTCTTTGAAAAATCGTGCGGGAAAAAAATAAACTGGCATTGCAAGTGAGTGCCTGAACCTTCTCGTCTTGTCTTTCTCCGGAGGCTCAATAACCTCTTCCAAATCCCCTATCGCTCCGGTTCGTCATCAGATGGTAAATCGTCCGGTGTAATGCTTGCGTGGTGTTCTGTCCCATCTTCCTGGTTTTCCCTGCTCATGCCGTCATCATTGAATGTCTCGCCAACTTCCTCTCATCCCCTTTGCCTTATTCAACCTCCACGACCACACGATTCTTGCCTGTGAACGGGTCATTGTCCTCATCGGCAGTATGATTCTCTGTCACGAGAAAGTATTTCCCCTGGTATTTGAAGGCTTCTTTCTCTTCGTATTGCGTCCCTAACGTCCGCTCCCCCCGATAGACCCTGTAATGGATGCTGTAAAAATGAGAGCTCTTGGAAGACACCGGCTTGGGCTCGTGCTTGATTTCGGATACATGTGTCTGGATAACCAAGTAATCCAACTTGCCATAGCTGAATAAATCGAATTTGTCGTATTTTGTCCCCACGCTCCAGGGTCCGTGATGATATTCTGTATCAGCCATAATTACCTCCTTTACTGTTGAGTATAGCAACCCCCTGACACCTCGCCGCTTGTTCTTTCCAGAGAACAAATTACTTGTAGCAAGCGACAGTTAGAAACACAATCAAAAATTGCAAACCAATCAAAAAACTCACGATAATGTTGTTCGCCCAAATAGTTAACAACCCATCTTTTTAAGCAACGAATTCGGCTCATGCTTCAACGAGGATTGCCAGAAAGCATCCAGACCATCCAAGTGACAGGGAAGGGTCTTGGATGGGTTTGGGTCGCTTATATCTTCATCGACAGGATTCATCTTCTCATCGGGTTAGGAGAACGGCGGGAAATACCAAGGGTGTATCGTAGAGTATTTCGGTAACCCTCAGCATCCCCCGCCGTCCAACACTCTACAAAAACATCGGCACTTTTGCGGATTCGCCAGCAACTAGCTCATAGATGATTCGCAACCGATTCATCTCATAACCTATCGGCCTCTGCACCTCCACTACCAACCCGCTATCAAACCCCGTCTCGCTCTCGTTAGGATACCCGCGAGGATTACAGAACATGCGCGTATCTCCAATCTTGTAGTCATGCTAAGAATGCGTATGCCCGAATACCCACATATCAGCCCCCGAATCGATAACCAGATCACCCAAATGGCTCGCAAAGAACGGGTTGGAATAATCGTAAGGAGGTCTGTAATCGGGAAAGCAGCCTGCCTCGGATGGCAGATGATGCGTTACCACTATCGTCTTGCCGTCAAAGTCTTCGGCAAGCGTCTTTTCCAGATAGGCCACCGATTCCCTATGTCTTTGAATTGTATGAGCTGGCGTAAGGGGTTTGTCGGTATCCCAGACAATCTTGCGGTAGTCTTTGATAATGTCCCTTGCCTTTGCCTTCATTTCGTCAGGATTGTTGCGAATCGGTCCAAGGTCAATTCGAGGATAATGCCCAAAATTTTCCTTGAAAGCATTTCTCAGATGCTCTAGACTGATTAAGGAGTGTTGTCGCGCTACAAAAAAGAGAAGTATCATGACGATTTCATGTCTTCAGGGCGGACAGGCCATCGCCCAGTTATCTAAAGGGACAAAGACAAACTTGGAAATCCAGAAGATTCTGTATTTCGCCAACATGCTTTACATTGGCGGGAACGGAAACGCGGAATCTTTGATAGATAAAAAATTTTTGCCTTGGCCCTTTGGTCCTGTTGTTGAAAGACTTTACGGCCTCATAAAAGAATACGAAAATAGGTGCGTTCCATTGGATGCGTTTATAGGGATTGAACGGATAATGGATGATGACGAAAGCCCAACTGATGAAAAATATAAGGACGCAGTTGAAGTTATCAAAAAGGCGCATAACCGATTTGGTAAATATTCTCCTTACGAGTTGGTGCGGATCAGCCATTGGTCAAGAGGGGCATGGAAACGATCTAAAGTCAGGGGGCTAAAAGAGATTGATAACGGATTGATATTGGATGAGTTCAATGCCCGAAGAGAATAAGGAACGAGTGACATCAGTATCCACATAAGCAATCCCATCTGCCGTGTGAAACAGTCCCGTGTCCTCAACATTTCGTTCTGCCACTGCCCCGAAGAACATTCTCTCCGAACTGACAGGCGCCAGCAACTAATTCAATCTCCTTTATATGCCTGGATCCAATGTAAGGTCTACTCTGTTGTTTAGCCCTAACACCACTTTATCCCGATTCTCCGCGGGAACTTCTAATTCAATAATTGCTGTTTCCGATCCGGAGAAATATCTCCTGGGCCAGAACTTTACAACGGCCTCTGTTTGTCCTGCCGGAAGAGTTACGATGCATGCCTCGTTATCCGCTCCGCAAATACTGTCGTCCTGATTAAGAATTCTATAATCGCCGCTAATGGCACTAGCTGTTCCACCTTTATTCAAATGTACAGTAATCGATACGCTCGAAGCGTTATTTAATTGAACTTTTAAATCTACAATTTCGGCAATTTCTGAGTCTGTACTGGCTGTCAATATTCGATCTCCTGTATATGAAAGGGTGGCAGTTGGCAATACTGCGCTGGCGGTCCCGTCTATTAAACTGAATTGTATTTCATCCTGCTTACCCAATTGAACTGAACGTTTGCTTCCCTCGGGAATTTGTATATTAATAATTGCTGTTTCCGATCCGGAGAAATGTCTCCTGGGCAAGAACTTTACAACGGCCTCTGTTTGTCCTGCCGGAAAAGTTACAATACATGCCTCATTATCCGCTCCGCAAATACTACCGTCCTGATTAAGAATTCTATAATCGCCGTTAGTGGCACCAGCTGTTCCACCTTTATTCAAATGTACAATAATATCCTCATTGTGAGTTTTATTTAATTTCAAACTTAAATCTGCAACTTCGGCAATTTCCGGGTTTGTACTCGCTCTTAGGGAATGTTCTCCTTCGTATGCAAAATTAACTATTGGCGGGAATCTGGCAGTAACCGTCCAAGAGTCATTCGTGCCCGCGATTAAAACAGGAGGCAGAGTGCCGAAGGAGACAGTTACATCATTGTTAGCGTTACCGCTATCCTGTGCAGCAGTCATTTTTAAAGTGACCATTCCGGTATTAGCAGGAACAGATACCATCACATCGTTAGTCGAAGGTTTTCCCTTCACAGTAGCTCTTGACGTATCTTTTTCTGATATAAAAATTCTATCACCATAGACAGCGTGATTTCCCGTGACAGTGAGGGGGATATTGATCTCTTTGGTTGAAGGCGGAGAGATGTTGAGGGTAACGGTTGCACTGCCGCCAATGCCTTCATATATTACATCCGTTACCGTCCCAGGGGTTGATTGCGTACCTCTACCCCCTGAAAAAGAGACGGTGAGCGGGTCGTTCGCGGGAACAACAATTCTTGCGCCCGAAGGACGCAGACGGAAGCCTGCCGGAACCAAAATAGGGACAGCTTGAAACAAAAACTTCTCCTCGGGTTCTCTTATGTAGTCATCAGGCACTTCGATTGGAATCCGGAATGTGGAAGTGCCCGCCGGGAAGGTTTGTTCGGCAATGATGATTTCAGATGTTCGCTTGACAACTGTGAAATGATCAAGGGTGCCTTGAATTTCTTCGACAATAAATCTAAGTGTCATCGGGGAGGGTATGGGTTCGTGGGAAATCATAAAAGTCTCCCTTGTCGAACCCTCGGTAATCGTAAGAGGATCCTCCACAAAGCCGATATCGCCCGCGGCGACGGTGTTGAGGTCTTGGTCGTTCGCGGGAATAACAATTCTTGTACCCGCAGGGCGCAGATTGAAGCCTGCCGGAACGGAAACAGGGATAGCTCGAACTAAAAATATCTCATCGGGTTCTTTTATGTAGTCATCAGGCACTTCGATTGGAATCCGGAATGTGGAACTGCCCGCCGGGAAGGTTTGTTCGGCAATGGTGATTTTAGATGTTTGCCCGCCAAGGGTGAAATTATCAAGGGTGCCTTGAAGTTCGTTGACAACAAATCTAAGTGTCATCGGAGAGGGCAGGGGTTCGTGGGAAATCATAAAAGCGTCCCCTGTCGAACCCTCGGTAATCGTAAGAGGATCCTGCACAAAGCCGATATTGCCCTCGCCGATGGCAATGAGGTCTTGGTCGTTCGCGGGAACAACAATTCTTGCGCCCGAAGGACGCAGACGGAAGCCTGCCGGAACCAAAATAGGGACAGCTTGAAACAAAAACTTCTCCTCGGGTTCTCTTATGTAGTCATCAGGCACTTCGATTGGAATCCGGAATGTGGAAGTGCCCGCCGGGAAGGTTTGTTCGGCAATGATGATTTCAGATGTTCGCTTGACAACTGTGAAATGATCAAGGGTGCCTTGAATTTCTTCGACAATAAATCTAAGTGTCATCGGGGAGGGTATGGGTTCGTGGGAAATCATAAAAGTCTCCCTTGTCGTACCCTCGGTAATCGTAAGGGGATCCTCCACAAAGCCGATATCGCCCGCGGTGACGGTGTTGAGGTCTTGGTCGTTCGCGGGAACAACAATTCTTCCACCCGAAGGACGCAGACGGAAGCCTGCCGGAACGGAAATAGGGACAGCTTGAAACAAAAACTTCTCCTCGGGTTCTCTTATGTAGTCATCAGGCACTTCGATTGGAATCCGGAATGTGGAAGTGCCCGCCGGGAAGGTTTGTTCGGCAATGATGATTTCAGATGTTCGCTTGACAACTGTGAAATGATCAAGGGTGCCTTGAATTTCTTCGACAATAAATCTAAGTGTCATCGGGGAGGGTATGGGTTCGTGGGAAATCATAAAAGTCTCCCTTGTCGTACCCTCGGTAATCGTAAGGGGATCCTCCACAAAGCCGATATCGCCCGCGGTGACGGTGTTGAGGTCTTGGTCGTTCGCGGGAACAACAATTCTTGTACTCGCAGGACGCAGAGTGTAGCCTGCCGGAATGGAAACAGGGACAGCTTGAACCAAAAACTTCTCCTCGGGTTCTTTTATATAGTCATCAGGCACTTCGATTGGAATCTGGAATCTGGAAGTGCCCGCCGGGAAGGTTTGTTCGGCAATGGTGACTTCAGATGTTTGCTTGCCAAGGGTGTAACTATCAAGGGTGCCTTGAATTTCGTTGACAACAAATCTAAGTGTCATCGAAGTGGGCAGGGGGGCGAGGGAAATCATAAAAGTGTCTTTTGTCGAACCCTCGGCAATCGTGATGGGATCCTCCATAAAGCCGACATTGCCCGGGCCGACGATGGAGTCGTCGTCAGTGATGATGAGATCAAAAGTCGTTTGCGAGCCCAAATCGCCCCACGCGTCCGGGAAGGTGGCGCTTGCATCTTTTGTCAGGGTGAACGTAACCGTGTCGCTCGACTCGACCAGGCTGTCATCGTTGACGTCAACGCTGATCGTGTGCTCGCGACTGCCCTCGTCTATCGTAAAGTTTTGCGTCGTGAAGGTGACATCATTGTTTTCGTTGCCCGAGCTGATTGCCACCTGAAGGGGAACGCCGCCCGCAGGCGCATCGTCCGAGAGCGCCACCTTAAACGATGTCGTTCCGACGTTCTCGTTCACCGTCTTGCCCGCTTCGGCAAACATCGCTACATGGTCGTTCGGATGGATGGTCAGGTCGTGGTCGTCATCGCCCGAAGCAACCAGCGTCCAGCCGGCCGGCAGGGGCGTCGCCGCCTCCGCCAACTCCAGTTGCACAATCTCCGCTCCCTCCCGGTGATTATCCTCAAGCACGTCCACCGACACGAAAAGTTCGCGCGCGCTGCCGGTGAAGCTCAGCATCGGCGAGGGAATCGAAACATCGTTTTTATGGTCACCATCCGCCGCCGCGGCCGCAACTACCAGACCGTCCGCCGGAGGATCAAAGTTCAGCACCACCGCGACCGGATGCCCGGTCGTCCCCTCGTGTGCACTCGAAGAGGAATCCTTAAAACTTATGGTTCTGTCGTCGTCGGCAAAGGTGACCACATGATCCCGCGGGTCAAAGCGCACGCTGTCCGGCGACGTGCCCGCATCCGCAAGAGTGTAGGTGATTTCCACATCCCCTTCGGGCAAGGCATCATCGTTGGCGCTGTTCACCGTCAGCCTGACCTCCTCCTCCGTTTCGCCGGGATCGAAGACCAACATGATCGGTGAAAAATCAATATCGTTGTTGCCATCCCCGCTCTCGCTTAGCGCAACCACCACTCTCTGCGACACCGAACCATTAAGTCTGACCGCCAGGGTGGCACCCATGGTGTCGCCCTCCAGCAATGTCGATGTTGTCGTCGTAAAGCCGATGGTCGTGCTGTCGTTGTCCGTGATGGTGAGAGCAAAAGTCGTTTGCGATCCCAAGCCGCCCCACGCGTCCGGGAAGGTAGCGCTTGCGTTCTTCGTCAACGTGAACGTAACCGTCTCGCTCGACTCGATCAGGCTGTCGTCGTTGACAGCAACGCTGATCGGGTGCTCGCGATTGCCCCCGGTTATCGTAAAGTTTTGCGTCGTGAAGGTAACATCACCGTCGTCATTGCCCGAGGCGATTGCCACCTGAAGGGGAACGCCGCCCGAGGGGGCGTCCTCCGAAAGCGTCACATTGAATGTTACCGTCCCGTCTCCTTCGTTCACCGTCTTGCCGGCTTCGGCAAACATCGCCGTTTGTCCGCTCGGCAGGATGGTCAAATCGTGATCATCGTCGCCCGAAGCAACCAGCGTCCAGCCCGCAGGCAGCGACCCGCCCGACGTCTCCAGTTCCAGTTGCACAATTTCCGCGCCTTCTTGATCGATGTCCGTCAACACGTCCACCAACACGGAAAGCTCGCGCGTGCTGCCGGTGAAACTCAGCCGTGGCGAGGGAATCGAGACGTCGTCCTGATGCGTGGTAGCCACCGCCGTAACATTCAGCCCCCCGGCAGGAGGATCGAAGTTCAACACCACCGCGACAGGATGGCCGTTTGTTCCCTCGCTTGCGCTTGAGGAGGAAACTTTGAAACGGATGGTCCTGTCGTCGTCAACGAAAGTGACCACATGCCTGTCTGTGGCGAGGGTCACACCGGACGGCGGCGAACTCGCAAAGGCAAGGACGTAGGTGATTTCCACATCCCCTTCGGGCAGGGCATCGTCGTTGGCGCTGTTCACCGTCAGCGTGACCTGCTTTTCCGTTTCACCCGGCGCAAAGGTCAGCGAGGCCGGCGAGAAGGTCAGGTCGTTGTTGCCATCCCCGCTCTCGCTCAGCGTGACCTCCACGTTCTGCGACACCGAACCGTTAAGTCTGACCGTCAAGATGGCGGTGGTATCGCCTTCCTCCAATGTCGACGCCGGCGTCGCAAAGCCGACGGTCGTGCTGTCGTCGTCCGTGATGGTGAGAGCAAAAGTCGTTTGCGCTCCCAAGCCGCCCCACACATCCGGAAAGGCGGCGCTTGCGCCCTTCGTCAGAGTGAACGTAACCGTCTCGCTCAACTCGATCAGGTTGTCATTGTTGACGCCAACGCTGATCGTGTGCTCGCGATTGCCCTCGGTTATCGTGAAGTTTTGCGTCGTGAAAGCAACATCATTGTTGTCATTGCCCGAAGTAATCGCCACTTGAAGGGGAACGCCGCCCGCGGGCGCACCCTTCGAGAGCACCACCTTAAACGATGTCGTCCCGACATTCTCGTTCACCGTCTTGCCTGCTTCGGCAAACATCGCCGTCTGCTCGTTCGACAATATCGTCAACTCGTGGGTCCGTTGGCTGAATTTCCACGGATCCGGCAAACTGCCCGACAACGTCAACACAATTCTCTCGTCGTCCTCGGTGAAGCCGTCCTGCGTCAGCGCAACCATTAATTTCTTCATTTTGTCTCCTCCCGATATCGGCAAAAGACTCGAAAACGAAATATCATTCCCCTCGTTGCCCGTCGCCGACACCGACAGGCTCAACCCTCCCGTCGGCGCGCCGACTGCGCTCAAAACAATCGGCAGTTCCGTCGTAAGTTCGCTCTCGCGAACCTGCGAGGAGGAACTCTCAAAACCCACCACAAGATCATCATCGGTCACTATCAAGTCATGGGTGTCCTGCGACCCGATGCTCCAGCCTTCCGGCAGGACCGTCGGCGAGCCCCCCAGGATGCTGATGGTAACGGTCTCGCCCAACTCGCCGATATCGTCGTCTATGATTCGAACCGAAAGCGTCGCGCTTGTTGCTCCGGCCGAAACCCGCAAGGTCGAACCGGCCGGCACCGCGTCATCCGGCGAACTCGAATCAAACGCCAGCACCAGCCCCTCCGGCGCGGGGCGGCTCAAATCCAAGGCTAGATTAACCGTTCCGACACCCTCGTTGACGGAGGTTGACGAGCTTTCAAAAGCGACTTCGTTTCCGTTGGGCAGAATCGTCAACTCGTGGGTCGCCTGTCCGTACTCCCACGACCCCGGCAGCTGCCCGGACAACGTCAGCACGATGCGCTCGGCATCCTCGGGGAGATTGTCCTGCGCGATTGTAACGCTAAGGGTTTTTCCCTTCTCGCCTGCGGATATCAGAACGGGCGATGTGAAGGAGATGTCGTTGTCGTCGTTGCCCGTCGCCGAGACCGACAGGCTTATCCCTCCCGTCGGCGCACCGACTTCGCTCAAAACAATCTGCAGGTTCGTCGTTAGATCGCTTTCTCGAACCTGCGAGGAAGAGCGTTCAAAACCGACGAAAAGATCATTGTCCTTGATCGTCAACGCGTGGGTGGACTGCTGACCGATGCTCCAGCCTTCCGGTATGGAACCCGCCCCCGCATCGGAGATGCGGATGGTTGCAACCTCGTCGCCCTCGCCGAGTTCGTCGTCAATAACCCTCACCGGAAGTTCAACGCGCCGCGCCCCTTCGGCAACAGCAAGCGTCGAACTCACCGGCACCGCATCCTCGACCAAGTTCGACGATACGTTCAGCACCAGCCCCGCAGGCGCCGACTCGTTCAAAACCAAAACCAAATTCACGGTGCCGACATCTTCGTTGACTTCCGAAGCGGACGAAGCGAAGGCGATATTCAATCCGTTCGGCTGAATCATCAGCATATGCGTGCTCCGGCCGATCCGCCATCCCTCCGGCAGGCCGCCTTCGGGCTCCGAGAGGGTTATCCGCACCATCTCGGCGGGCTCGGCAATGTTATCGTTATTCGCCGTGACGCGAATGTATTGGCCATTCTGCACACCCGGAGATATCCGCACCTCCTCATCCGTGGTGATGTCTTCCACCTTGTCCGAAGATGTCGTCAGAACAAGTCCGCTGGCGGGGGCCGGTTCGCCCAGCGCCAGGGGAATGTCCACATCAACGCCTTCGGTCACAGAGGTCGATTCCGTCGCAAACCCGACAATCGTATTGTCACTCGCCCCGATTACGACACGCGCGTGATGGGGATTGCCGCGGGAAACCGAAAAGAAGGACTCCTGCAAAACATTCAACTCAAGATCGAGATTCTCGGCAGGCTCGCTGTTGCCGTCATCGACAGTCCCGAACGTATCCTCCGTTGACATCGCACCCGCCGGAATCATCATTCTCGAAGGCAGCGGGTCGTAGTCGTCCGCCCCCACCGTGCTGCTCGAAGCCGCCGCCACCGAAAAGAAAACATCCTCTTCAAGCGCCTCGCCCAAAACCACCTGCACGGTCACACTGTCGCCTTCCTCCACGCGATTGGGCGTTGCCGCCAGCGTCGCGCTCACCCGCGGGCGCGCAAGACGCTCCTCGTAAAGAATGCGCCTCTCCCTGTCAACGATGCGCCAGAGGTCCGGCACCCTCCCGCTGCCGATGCTGCCGCCGGCGCCGTTCATCTCCGGCAGGGAATACTGGAACGCCAAACCCACATTCCAATCCTCGTCCACCGAGCGGTTGTCATGATGCTCATAACCAATTTCCAAAAACACGCCGGGATAAACCATGTAGCCGGCCGATACGCTCGCCGACTGGCGCCGGCTCGGACCTTCCCCGTCGAAGCTCCATGTCCCGAAGGCGCCGCTCAGGCGTAATTCCTCCCACGTAAAAGACCAGTGCAGGTCCAAGCCCTCCAGCACGCGCTCCTCGTAGCCGGGGCGGCCCCTGCGCCACTCTTTGTCCAGCGGCGCGAAATAATAATTCAAACCCCCGTAGAAATTCTTGCTCTGCGCATCCACGCCGACGCTCAAACGCGAATGTCCGTGCTGGAAGTTGTAGTCGAAAAACAACGAACCTCCCAAAATCCAGTCCCGCGAAACATGGCTGCGATACACCAGCCCGGTGTTGCTGTCGGAGCGCAGCTCGTCGTTCCCGCCTTCCCAGAAGGTTATGCCCTGCTGGAGGAACAAGGCGTGCCCGGTGCCGTCTCTGCGCAGCGCCCCGCTTATCGGCAGTATCGTGTCCAACTCGCCGCGGAGGTCCCCGCTAAATTCCCAGGCCAGGTTCGACTCAAGGCGAAACTCCGGGCCAAATGCATACAAGCCGCCCCAGCGCAACGAGTCCTCGATGGTGTCAACGAGCATCCTTGAGGCCTCCGCGCGAAGGGCGCGCGTGCCGCAATCGAGATAGTCGCGCTGCACGCCTCCGGGAACGGAGTCGCCCGCCAGCGCGTTTCTGACGGCCTCCTCGTCGTTGCCCGCATCGGCGCAGCCAAGTGCGCCGCTCCAAAGCCTGTCAAGATCAAGGGCCGAGCGCCAGGGCGCAATGTCCTCCGCCTCCGAGGAAGACGAAAGCAGCACAAAAGGAAACAGCAACGCAAACGTGCCGACCGCAAGAAACGTCCGGAAAGAGCAAGCACGGAGGACGGCTGTCATGCCCATAGGGGGCAACCCTCCCTGCCGTGGCATCCCGCCGTGCAAACCGGAGAATTGCTCCCCGCTGCTTTCGGGCGCTGAAGAACGCAACATGCCCGGCTTCACCCTTCTCGGGCTCCCAAGCACTTCCGTAGTAAATCCCTTATCATTTTGCATGGGAGCAAAACTAGGGAGGGGTTACTTCAGGCACTCTACGATTTAGATAAAATTCGGGTGTGGTCAGGCGGCATCTTGCCGCCGAGATTTTTTGAGTTTGTTGAAATCGCGCACCAACCCGTTCGTCCGACCGAACGCGGTTGCCGATGGAGGTGCCAACAGGGCACGAACCGTTTACTGCTGTATAATCTTCTACGACACGCATTTATACTACACCTCAAAACTTAAACGGGCGCGCAAGAAAAACCCAGCAACTTCCGCGATTCGCTATTTAAAAGTCATCTGGAATCGCTGGGCCTTATTGCACCGGACCGCCCTCCTGCTCCCCTTGGGCAGGACAACAACCGGGATGTGTGAGAATCGAATCGATGTGTTTCCCACAGCATCTCCAATCCCCCTTTTAGCAACTTTTTCAGAAATTTGCAAGAATTTATTTGTTTATTTCTATTTTTTGCATCCACCGGAGTTTTTCGGATTCGGTTTGGATGAAAAACGGCGGAATTGCGCGGATTCTGATCGATTCGACCAACCCGTCGGAATCGCCTGTCGCGCTCCATTCCTATCAAATCTCGGTGAGAACGAATACGGTTATGCATCGTTCCTACCTTTCATGCCGTTTACGGGGAGGTGCGCTTTTTCTCAAATAAACTCGGATTCATGATATCGCCTCCCTGATTTTTGATCACGAACTCAGTGAATCGCGAATCCTACCCAGGCAAGAGGTTTTTGCGGATGCCCGGATGTTATTCTCGGTAAAATGACCATGAGGAGGCAACAATGGGCAATTGCCAAGGTTTTCAGAATTGTTTGAAGGCGACTAAACGATATGAGATACTCTCCTGGTTACAATAAAACTCCTTAAATATCCCAGCGGGAATGGGATTGTCTGACATAACAAAGAACGGAATCGCAAAAGTCAAATGATTCGAATCGACTGCGTCATATAACCCAGTATTACACTATTTCTACTGCCAATAAAAAATCCTTTACAATCCGAAAAAAAGTTCTTATATTGGAATCAGGGTGATTTGAAATAATTCCCAAACCGTAAATGGATGTAAGGGGAAACATGATGTATAAGGTAATCGACATATTGGGACAACTCTGTGGTGGATATGCCTTAATAGAGGGTGTCTTAATGGCGATTAAATTTTTTGTTTCTTAAGTTGATTCATGTTGGTGCTATTCCATAGCCAATTTTACTTGTTATTGACATATTCTTCCCGGGGTTTATTGTCGGCTGGGTTACGACGGGCGCATTCATAATATCAGTATTTTGTGGAATTATAACAACCCTTGAGAAAATATTCAAAAAACAGAAATGACATTAACAAAACCCTACGCATATCGCGGAGTTTTACCGATTTTCCTTACTCAAGTATATAATCGCCAAAATTACAACCAGAATTCAACGATTGCTGCGAGAGCACAAGCCGATAAAAACATCACCAAGCATCGGTCATAACGGGTCCCCACCCGATAAGGCAAAGGGGAGTGAGCAGGTAAACACGCTCTGGCAAATCGTTTAAGAAAGGCCGGAGCGTGTCTTTGGGTTGGTTTACACATGTTGGCCTGTGGACAACGGAGGCCATAAGTCCTTACATTCAACGGCAAATCAAGCTGTTTTTGCGGCTTTTCCGGGAAGTTACTGGCAGGGATAGGAACAATCTTGATATGCCACAGGAAATTATGCGGGTTTTATGCGAATCGATTCGGATTTTTGCCGGAGAATGGACGGTCTTCGAGGTTCTTTGATGCAAGGTCGGTGATGATTCGATTGCCGTTAATGTGTGCATGGCATGACGGTTGGCTTTATTGCGCTATGTCCGAGCCGTTGCAAAAAGAAGCTCAGTAAATTGGACGATGGAAATGCGAAGCGGGCTTCAAATGTTGATTCTCTGTCTTGCTGAATTTCTTGCAAATCCCGAGCGGGATATGTAGAGTCACGCCAAATAGTTCACTGGGGAGTTTAGAGGGTATGAAAATTCGTTTGTTTTTCCGCAAGTTCTCGCTTCCGCTTGCAGCATTTCTGTTGCTTTCGATTGCGGTGCTGCCATCGTCTTCGGGGGCGGATGATGCCCTGTTTGTGCGAGCGCAGGGAGAGATAGAGCGGCTGTGGAGCGGCGTGCTGGGATGTGCCGAGAGCGGTAGTTCTTTCACCATCCAGAACCGCTTTAATGGTTCCGAAAGCACTTATGGGGGGGGGGGGGGTCATTGCCGGCAGGAGGCTCGAGCGATTACTCCGAATGCGGCAAACGCGCCCTTCGCAACACGGGCTCGCGCATACTGGTCGATACAATTGAAGACGCGTTGCGCCAGGGCGGACTCGCGTTGTTCGAAGAAGGCTTCCAACTTGACTCGTCATTGAGTTGGGTGAGCGAGGAATCCTCCGATGGCACAATCAAGGGTGAAATCGATGCCGTAATTCCCTTCTGGAATAAAGACGGACATGTGATATTCACGCAGCCGGGATTGATTTTCTGGAAGGGATTGGAGGAAGAGGACCGTGTTGACGGGAATTTCGGCGTTGTTTATCGCACAAATCTCGAAAACACTCCCATCGGCATTGATGCGATAGGTGGTGCTTCGTTGTTCTATGACTGGGATTTTCATCGAGTTGGACATTCCCGTCTTGGCATCGGTGCGGACATACAGAGCGGACATTTACACGGTGCTTTCAATTACTACCACCCGCTGAGCGGAGAAAGAGACGGGCAACGAGAAGGTTTCATCGAGGAGGCTTTGCGTGGAATGGATGCCCGACTCGCCTTTGAAAGGGATACCATTCGTGCGGGTGCTCGTCTGGGTTACTGGCGATACGACGGAGGAGAAGATGTCACGGACGAATGGAAGGGCTCTATCGGCTTTGATGCAGGGTTTCGGATTGTTCCGGGTGTTTTCATTGAGGGTGAATGGGAAAAGCACCAGGAAGATCTCATCCTTGACCAGCGTTTGAGCTTGGGATTGGCGTTTCGGTTTTCTTTGCCGGGTTTTGAAGGGCAGAGTTACGGGAATGAAGGGATGCCCACGAACTTGTATAAGATAGTCGAGCGGGAAAAGCGCATCCTCTACGAAGAGCGAGAGCGGATGAGTCCTCCCCTGATCACTCTCACCGTAACGACCGCGAACGTCGGCGAACCGGTGACGGCGAACGAGACCGAGACGGCTGTGATTGAGGCGGAACTGGGCGAGCCCCTGAACGAGGACATCACGTTGCACATCATAATTGCGGAGACGTCAACGGCGGATATCGGCCGGGACGGAGACTTCATCTACGGACACAGGGTCTATGATCTGGACGAATCCACGGGCGCGCAGTCTGCTCCCGAGGGAAATGCGACATCCTGCCCGGATGTTCAATCGGAAGTGTGCGAAGTGCGGATTCCCGCGGGCGTGACGCGCTTTGACATCGAGGCGGAGATTCTCATGACCGTCGAGCGGGAGATTGCCGAGTTCATCGACTTCCAGGTTGGAGTCCCCGAAGAGTATGCACACCTGCTGCAGGGCAGCGACGTGGCGCGGGTCACCATCAACGGACACGGCAACACGGTTGCGTTTGCCCCGGACGCGCCGACAGTGCTTGCGGAAGGCAGCACGACGGAAATCCAGGTGCCCGTCCTCATCGACAAGCCCTCGCCCATGCCGTTCACGCTGGACGTTGCCACAAGCGGAACGGCAACGGCGGGAGCGGATTATCGTATTTCGGGTGCAAGCCTGGCGGTACCGGAGAACGCCTCGAGTGCATCCCTGACGCTGCGGAGCATTGACGACGACGTGGGCGATGGGAACAAGACCATCGTCCTGACGCTCTCGGGCAACCTGCCGGTAGGCTGGGAGGTTGTCGGCGGAGAGCACACGGTGATTCTCGAGGACGATGAAGGTATGATCGGCTTTGCCGCTGCCGGAGCCGTGGTTAGTCCAACGCGTGTTTTCGAGGATGCCGGCGCCGTGCCCATTACGATTGCCACAAGCCGGCCGGTTCCCGCGGGAGGAATCAACCTCGGATGGTCGGCGTCTCCCGCGAGTTCTCTCACCGGGACGGGCAGCGGAACCATTAATTTCAGCCATGGCGACGAGGAACAAACTTTCATGGTCTCTGTCAATGACGACAGCGACACCGAGGAAGCCGAACAGGTTACCGTCAGGCTGACCGCTGCAACGTTGCCGGCGGGCTGGTTTCTTGTCGGCGAGGAACACATCCTTACCATCGAGCCCAGCGACGGCGCCCTGCAGTTTGCATCCTCCTTTGCCGACTCTACCGTCAACGAGGGCGAGACTGTCACCGTGAGCCTGTCGGGCGACATCGATACGCCGAGCGGGGGACTCCCCGTTGCCGTCTCGGTCTCGCCGCAGGGAGAACACGCAACCGCCGCGGACGTCAGTTTCACCGAAAGCCAGATGATTACCGGCGGCCGGAAGACTTATGATTTTGACATAGAAATCGTCAGGGACGGAGCCGGCGAACGAGAGGAAATGTTCGAAGTCAGCGTCGCCGCGGGAACAAACTACCCCTCCGCATGGGGAACGGTGTCGGCGGACACGCGAACCATGACCGTGCCCGCGCACGAAACCAACTTCGTCGGATTCGAACAGGCGGAACTCACCCTCAATGAAAGCGGCACGGGACACAATCTGAATCTCCGCCTCAAAAACCCGGCGGGAGCGCCCGTCACATCCCTTGATGCGGACCTTTCCTTCAATATCGCTCTCGCCTCCGGAAGCGCCGACGACATCACTTTTACCCCGTCCCATACCGTGAGCGCCGGTGCGACTGTCAGCAATGACGGCATCGTTGCAATCACAACCGTTACCATCAATGACGACATCATAGACGAAGGTGAAGAGGTTTTGTCGCTGAGGCTCGAAAGAAACGCGGGCTTTCCGGCCAATTGGGAAATCGAAGAAGACAGCAGCCTTCTGCGCATCACCGTTCCCCGGAACGTAGCCCAAAGAAGCGTCAGCTTCTCGGATACGAGCAGTTCAACGGTGGAAACCAGGGGTAATGTGACAACGCAACTCCAAATTGATCCGCCGCTCCAGAAGGACGTCACAATCCCGCTTACGATAGCCGGCAACGTGCGCGCCGACCAGATAAGTGCAATCGCCCCGCCCGGCGCGAGCGTCACCGTTAGCGGCTCGACCGCTATGGTCAGTTTTTCCCACAGCGAAGACGCCGACTCTGTGACTCTTCAGATCACACCGACAGACGACGCGGATGAGGAGGACCAAAACTTTACGCTCACTGTTGGTCAAAACCCGGAATTGCCTGAACGTGTTCAACGCGGTAGCACCCCCGTGTGGACCGTCAAGGTCACCGATGACGACAAGCAGTTCGTCACTTTCAGTCGTGCTGCGGATACCGTGTCAGAAGCGGCCGCAGATGATAATGACAGGATGAGGGGAAGAAGCAAAAACGTGTTTCTCCGGTTCACGAAGCCCGTCGCGTCGTCACTTGGACAAGTCCCCATTCCGCTCAAAGTAACCGGCGATCCGGATGCTTTCTCGCTGGTGAGGCTCGCCCCGACCGGGTCCGGTCCCGAAGGTGCGGGCGTCCAACGATTCGCCGGTGGCGGAAGGTATATCATACACTTTGGAACTGGCAACAACTCCGTTACATTACAATTCAAAGGACACCAAGATATCGACTTCGACGACGATGTAATCCGGTTTGAAATTGACAAGGACGCTTTGCCGTCCGGTTTTTTCCTCGGCGAACATCTGATCCCCGCTTACACTTTCACGGTGACGGATGACAGAGTGCCGTATGTTGCCTTTCACATTGTGGGCGATACGCCAGACTCACATAGCAACGAATTCGGCGAGATAGAATTGAAACGGAGTCATGGACAGCGCATCAATGTGGAAGTTCGGATTTCGCCCCCTTATCACTTACGCACTCGTGCGCACAATCCGAATCAAAATAATTATTTTACGGTTCACAACGTTATTGAAGGCGAAGATCCCGTAGTGGTTGCCATTGGTGATCATCCGGAGGGAGACGGAGGTCTAGTGAATGTGAGGCAATCTAGTTTCGGAAGCGGGGAAGGGGTAAGGGGTTTTGTCACCTTTCAGGTGGAAGTGACAGCGAGTAACAGACAGACTTACTTTATGACTATCAATCATATAGATGCACACAGTACCGTGAATGCGCGTAAAGCTGAGGATGCCAGAGGTATTAGGTTTGTACTTAACTGATATACCTGTTGTTACAATAACCGGTTCCCCTGCCGCCGGGGCCGTTGCCTTGTGAAATTCTCCACAGACGTTGTCGATCATCGTCGTGAACGAAAAACTCGGCGGTCGTGTTCGATGGCAACAACGCGATTTTTTCTTCCGAGAATGCAAGGTTCAATTCCCATGCTCTCCAATGCGTTACGAACCCAATTCGCATCATAGCCCATATCAGTTGCAGGTCGTTTGATATATTTGGGCAGTTGCTCCAACAGAACCTTCTCACCAGCGTAGTCGTTCGCGCGCATTTCCAGGGTTTTTGCGGGTGTCCTAATACAGGTAAAAAAATTAGTCGGATCGTTTTGGTTGTATTAATATTGTCAGGAAGATTTCAGAGATTGTGTTACGGAAGACTGGTTAGTAGCCGTTTATCCAATCTTTTCTGTTTGTTATGGTTTATTAGAAATTCGCCAAACAAAGAAAATTCATAAAAGTTTTTACTTGCTGACAATTCTAAAAGCATCTTTCATCTTGTTTACTTCAGTTGACGGGATAGATAATTGGCTTGCCAATGTCGGCCAATTTTTCACTGCTGTTTTCACTTCTTGAATAATTTCATAAGCACGGGCTCTATCAACACGGAAATGATTAGCTACGCTTAATACAAGTTCTAAGTCTTGTTCATTATCGTTCTCCGATATATTGAGAGATAAACCATTGCCCTTAGCTACGGGGTTCATATCATACGCAGGGGAGAGTGCCCATCCTCTATCCGTCAGCATGAAACCGTGATTGCGCAGATGGTCGTCCGTGTTGGAAACACATACATAGAAAACAATGCGCCGCCAGAGTTGTTCCATGTCCTGTTTAACTCGTGCGCCATCGCGAGCAAGGAAGCCGGCTAGATTCAAATAGCTTACGTTGGTATCGGCACCGTCACCGTCTTTCTTACCCAGCAGCGTCATAGCAGAGGTGAAATGCAGACGTTCATTATTTTCTGTACGGTCAAAACGCTTGGTGAGGAAGGTGTTATACTCCCCGGAAAATTTTTCGATTTTCGATTGTGCGACCTCAATGCCTGCGTCTTGTGCCAGCAGATGAACCAGATATTCCCATTTGCCGATATCTATTTTGTCGCGTCGGCTCGGAAATTTAGCAATCCACGGATGGCCCGCCTCATCAAGCACGCAGGCTTTCGGGCGTGCACCACCAAGTGAAGAGCCGGGAGCAATAAGCATATTGAGCCATTTAGGGTAATCCTTTTCATCCTCCGCATTATCGCGTTCCAACTGGAGGCTGGCATGTTCAAGTTCGCGCAATTTTGTCCAGGGAGGTGCCGCCTGGTTTGCTTGATTGTCCAAAAACGGCGCATCATCAGATAAACGAAAACGTAAAGCTCCCATGCGATGGGCATCATAGACGCCAAGCAAATAATCGGATTCAAGCAACGTATCAGCCTCTCGTTTTTCTGTACGAGCCTGTTGTTCTTCACGGCGTTCCATCAATACACGCCCCCAGCGATCCGGGGAGGAATCTAAAAACAAGCCAAAATTACGCAAACCATCACGAGCGTATTGACGACCAGTAAATAAAACCAAATGGGGATCAAGTTCTTGTGCGTGGGGTGATTCCAACCATGCTTGATCATACTCGAATGAAAAAACCTCCTCTCCCTTGGGGGATGTGACAAAAAGCGTTCCCATGAGAACAGGTTCGTCCATGCCTTGCCAGTGGGCGCAAACCTGTATCGCCTTTTGCGTTTGTCGTTTTGAGGGCATTATTTGCTTCTCTTTGGGGGGCGTCTTTTCGTATACGTCAATTCTGCGTCCTGAAGACGTCGTCCCAGCGGATCGTTGCCGGCAAGTAGCGAGAAATTGTCATCAAGCCCTAGACAAAAAAGCACATTGGCATACGCTCCCATGGCGACACCGCTTTCACCTTTTTCGACTTTACAGAGTGTTGGACAGCTAATGTCTGCACGCTCGGCTACCATTGCCATCGTGAATTTTCTGCGCAAGCGTGCTTGATTGATATGTTTACCGAGAATCTTCAGGTTGTTTTCCACAGTGAGGGGGATGTTTGCCTTTCTTTTTTTCATGGTGACATCTCTCAATAGTAAATATAGTAGCGAAAATCAGCGTTTCTATAAAATATATTTATCATTGAGGGAAGTGATTCGCAAGGTTTTCGAGAAATTTGTGTCCCGAATCCGTAAATTTTCTTGATTTGCCCCTTTCGCATATCAAGGTTACTGGCTGATATCTCGCAACCTCCCGGATTAGGTGGAAAAATCTTTATTTTTGGAATTAAGTCATCTGGACACCCGTAAAAAAATTAGGATTCATTAAATTACAACCAGAATTCAACGATTGCTGCGAGAGCACAAGCCGATAAAAACATCTCCGAGCATCGATCATAACGGGTCCCCACCCGATAAGGCAAAGGGGAGTGAGCAGGTGATGCAGGTTTTGACGGATTTATTCCAGAAAGAGGGTCTGCCTGATTATATCCGTTGTTTTGCTGTTTCTTTATCCCCGTATTTTATGTAATTTCGAATTGTCGCCGTCCCGGTAATGCGTCCGGCACGCCGGACCGTTGCGTGTGTTTGGCACAAAGGAGAAGCCGGTAGAAAACGCAGATCTATGGAAAAGGCTTAAAGGGGCAACGGGAAGGCATCAGATAGAATGGCTCTGGACACCGAAAGAAGCAACCAGTGCCGATTATGAAAGGGAGGATGCTATTGAATTAGCGCAGAGAGCCATGGAGGAGTATTCGCGCTAATGTCTCTTCGTCGTTTGTGGGTGGTTGGTGGATACGTTTGTGTCTTATTCGAAAAATTGCAAAACCGCAATGAACCCGCCTAACACTACAACGATTCCCACTGCCATCGTTGCTATGAATTTGACCATATCCTTGGCCTGCTCCGCCATCTTTGTGTTTTGCTCCGTTATCTTTGCGCTCTGTTCCGCATTATATTTTTCCATCTTTGCGCCCTGTTCCGCATTATATCTTTCCATATCCGCACGAAGGCGCTCAAATGCGGAATCACTCTCGGTTTTTGCTTGTTCCCTCTGGGCTTGTGAAACTTTCATGTCTGCCTCCATCTTTGTTTTTAGCAATTCGAACTGATGCTTTAAATCTGGACACCCGCAAAAACTCAATGTTTGGAACAGGGATCTT
This sequence comes from Hyphomicrobiales bacterium, assembly GCA_026708545.1. Lineage (GTDB taxonomy): Bacteria > Pseudomonadota > Alphaproteobacteria > JAPOUT01 > JAPOUT01 > JAPOUT01. Next base: position 708 of record JAPOUT010000096.1, on the reverse strand, counting down.
TCCATAATCCCGCGGTAATCGCGGAAAATTGTTCCTCATCCACGCACATTTCCGAGGTTTTTGCGGGTGCCCATCTTCGAATCGGCGGTCCGGGTTTTCTTGTTGCATATCGGCAGTGTAACACAGGATTGGCATGCGGTGTCATAAAATCTTCAGCGATTCGGAAGTATCGGAAAAAGCCATGTTTACAAGGGTTTTGGCGGGCAGGAGACATGTAGCTACTCCAATAAAACGAGTGTGATATTGCCGATTCATTGGCGGTATAGAGGAGAACGCAAAGAAGAAGCCGGTGGAGAATGCGGACCTATGGAAAAGGCTTAAAGAGGTAGCGGGAAGGCATCAGATAGAATGGGTCTGGACACCGAAAGAATTAGCCGGTGCCGGTTATGAAAGAGGATGCCATGGCCGGAATCAGTGCCGTGGCATCGTCGAAGTTTTCGGCGGACGCAAGCCGGTTCGCGTACGGTTTCGGCGGCTCTGCCCGTAAAGGTCAATTATTGATTTTTGGGGTTGTTCATTCCGGAGATTCCTTTTTCGAATCGGGAAAACGCGGCGATATGCGGATTCTTTCCGAACTTGCGCGTCCCGGTGCAGCCTTGGTTTCCGCCGGGATTGCCGCAATTCTCCCGTCGAAAACTTCGAAGCAGACAAAACCCCGTTAATGTGCTATGGTGGCGTATTGTTGCCGTTTGGCACAATAAAGTTGAG
>JAPOUT010000001.1 GCA_026708545.1 Hyphomicrobiales bacterium | reverse complement strand
TCCTGTCCGTTACTGGAAGGGGAGATGGTGCGGGCGGAGGGACTTGAACCCCCAAGCCTCTCGGCACAGGTACCTAAAACCTGCGTGTCTACCATTCCACCACGCCCGCACTCTACCTCTCCAGTTGATGCCAGACTCCCGCTATTCGAGGCGGTAAATCTTCTGCCGTCAAGCCCTTTCCGAAGGATTGCGCTGTTTGGCCGTGCATCCACACACCGCAACCGGCCGCATGGAACGCTGGCATGCCTGTCGCCAACAAACCTCCGAACATCCCGGCGAGGACATCGCCGCTCCCTGCGGTCGAGAGAGAATACGGTACATTGTCCGCAATCACCACATGACCGCAGGCATCTGCAACAACCGTATCGGCTCCCTTGTGAACGACGACTGCACCGATGCGCTTTGCCGCCGAACGCGTCATTGATAGTTTATCGCTTCCAATCTCGCCAAACAATCTTTCAAACTCGCCGCTATGGGGTGTGAGAACGACACCGCCGTTATGTTTGGCAATTGCATCCGATAGTTTTTCAATACAACCGACAAAACTCGATAAAGCATCGGCATCCAACACAAGCGCCGTCGGCAAGCGTAACGCTCTTAAAACAAACTCTCGCGTTTCCTCGCCGACGCCGTTGCCCGGGCCCAGCACCATTGCTCGAACTTTGCGCTCGGACACCAGCGATTCCAAACCGTTCGCATCGACGCTTGTCACAATCACGGCAGTTTCTTGCGATGCGTGCGCCAGTAGCGCTGAAGGTGAACACGCCAAGGTAACCATTCCCGCGCCGCAACGCAACGCGGCGCGTGCCGCCAAACGTGACGCTCCCGCATGCGCCAGCCCGCCGCCTCGCACAACCACATGTCCGCGTCGATATTTGTGGCTCGTTTCTCTCGGTTGGGGAAGATGTTTGCGCCAAACGCCCGGGCGATTGAGAAACACGCGACATGATTCGTCCATTGCATCGAGTGCATCATCGGGAATGCCGATGTCGCATACAATCACCTCGCCGCAAAATCGCCTGCCCGGAAACAGGTACTGCCCCGGACGCCCGCAAAAGAAGGTCGCCGTTATATCCGCCTGCAGGGCCACGCCGTGAACGGCACCGCTGTTGCTATCGATGCCGCTGGGCATGTCCACTGCTACCACCGGAACCTGCCATGAAGCAACCGTCTTGATGGCGCGGGCATATACGTCGCTAATCTCGCGGGTGAGTCCGGTGCCGAAGAGTGCATCCACCACCAACTGCGGTTTGCGCGGCAGTTTCTCCAGTGATTCGAGGGGAAAGTTTTTGCCCTGCCAAAGTTGCGCCATTGCATCGGCATCGGCGGGAAGATGCCTCTTCGCGTCTCGTGCGACACGCACACGCCAACCGGCGCGCCGCAATTCCCGCGCGATGACGAATCCGTCGCCGCCGTTATTGCCGGGCCCGCACAGAACGAGAGTTTCTCTAGGGGAAAAGCGCTTGCGTATGATTCCGGCAACCGAAACGCCTGCGTTTTCCATCATAGTTGCGCCGGAGATGCCGTTTCGGCAAGCAAAAGCTTCCGCGGCACGGGTTTCATCGGCGGTTAGCAGGATGTTCATGCGTATGTGTTAGAGGGCGAGTCTGTATCCTCCGGTTTCGGTGAGGAGAATGCCTTCTTCTTGCGGTTCGGCTTCGATCTTTTGCCTTAGCCGGTAGATATGTGTTTCGAGGGTATGGGTTGTGACTCCTTTGTTGTATCCCCAGACTTCGGCAAGCAGTTCCTCCTTGGAAATGACTTTGCCGTCGGCCCGGTAGAGATATTTCAGAATTGCGGTTTCCTTTTCGGTGAGGCGGATTTTGAATTTTTCGTCGCCCTCGCGTGTGAGGATTTTTGTTCCGGGGCGGAAGATGTAGTTTCCGATGGTGAGTTGCGCATCTTCGCTTTGTTCGTGTTTTCGAAAATTTGCGCGGATGCGGGCGAGAAGAACATTGAAGCGGAACGGTTTGGTGACGTAATCGTCGGCTCCGGAATCAAGACCGCGGATGGTATCGGATTCGCTGTCGGCGCTCGTAAGCATGATGATGGGTGCGCGCATGCCGTTTTTTCGCAGGTTCTTACAGAGTTCTCGCCCGTCCATGTCGGGGAGGATGACGTCCAGCAACGCGAGATCGATGCGGTTTTCCTTTGTGTGCTGGAGGCCGCCTTTGGCGTCTTCAAAGGCGATAACATCAAATTCTTCAAAGGGTTCGAATTGTTCGCAGAGGGTCTCGCGTAATTCTTTATTGTCATCAACAAGCATGATTTTTTTTGCCATGGGCGACTCCTTAATTCTTGTCGTAGCCGAACGCATTGATGTGCGGTTCGATCGTCTTGAGATGTGGTTCAATGTGGGTGAAGTAATTGCGCCACCGCCCGCGGGAGCGGTTGTGCAATTCACCGGTGACTTGTTCGTAGGAAGGCGTGCGGATAAGCGGTCGCGCCCGCGCGTGGGCGGCGAAGTCCCGCACTTCGTCTTTCCATGGAAGTTTGAGGAAGTCCAGCAGGCCGGCAACTTCGGAATCAAAATTGTCGATGAGATTTTCATAGCGCAGTTCGTAAACGGGAATATCGAAGAGTGCCCGGTATGCGTTCCACAGGGACATTACCTTGTCATAAAGATGCGCACTATCTTTGAGGGTGAGAAAATTTGCCATGGAATTGTTGAGTGTAAAGTCCTGCATGAAACAACTGAGCGTGACATCGCAAGGGTGACGCAGTGCGAGAATGATTCGCGCTTCGGGAAAGACGCGGTGAATCAACCCGACATGAATCAGATTAAGCGGCAGTTTGTTAATAACAAGTTTCTCAGCGTCATCAAAGCCTTCGTTTTGAATCTGTTCCCGGTAGAGTGTGCGCAATTCGTCGCGCCGGGAGGGGTTTACTTGGCCGAGCGCGGCGGGATAGCCTTCGGGTGATTCGCGTAGGCGGTCGCGCAGCGCCAGCAGCAGGGGGCGTTCTTCCACCACATGAATGCCGGGATGGGAGTCGAGAATTTGGTCGAGAAGCGTCGTTCCCGAGCGCGGAAACCCGACCAGAAACACCGGAGGGTGCTTCCCCCATGAAGAAGGTGCAGGCAGCTCGCGCCACTCGCTCGGCAGGTCGCTGGAAAAGTAACGCAGCAATTCCAAAACCTGTTGGAGGTATTTGTTCTTGTCGACAGGTGTTCGGGAGGCGAATTTTTGCGCGAGGCGGTTTTGTGCCTCGTACTTCTCGAACGCCGCCTCGAACTCGCCGCGGCGGTCGTGGATGCGCGCGTTTTCAGCGAGGATTTGCCGTGCCGCCGGGAGGGGGATTTTTTTCAAATCGACTGCTTGTATTTGTTTCAGCGCGTCGTCCAGGTTTCCTTGCCGGCGTAATATGGTTGCGCCCAGGCATGCGGCGCGCCAATGGTCGCTCGCGCGCTCGAGTACGTGGCGTGTATGCGCGAGGGCTTCGTCCAGGCGTGCCTGGACTTCGAATGTTTCGGCAATCCCGAGGCGGCATCCGATGTGGTCGGGTTGTTGTTGCAGTGCCGACTCGTAGATCTCAACGGCTTTGTCGCGCTGCCCCAGCGCGATAAAAGATTCCGCGCGCAATGCATGGATGTCTCCAAGGCCTTCCGACGTGTCCGAAAGCGACAAAAGCGCGTCCAAATCCGCGAGTGCTTCTTCATGCCGTTCCATATCCTGCAGCAAAGTTGCACGGTTGAAGTGAACAAGCGTCGCGTTTTTGTCCCGGGACAGCGCAAAATCATAGGAAGAGAGCGCGTCATGAAAACGTCCCTGCGCCCGCAAAACATTGCCCAGCGTGATGCGGAAGAGGGGTTGGTCGGGGCTTTTTTCTATAGCGTGTTGAATCATTTTCTCGGCTGACTGCAGATTACCGGATCGAAACGCTACGATTCCGTCAAGGTGCCATGCGTCCGGATTTTCGGGATCGAGGCGAAGCGCTTGTTGAAAGAGGCTGTGCGCGAGGTCCGGACGCCCGGCCTCTTGTTGTTGGATGCCTCTGCGCAGTAACGCGTCGACGTTTTCACTCATGCCAATGCGCGATTCCAGCGCGGTGGTTTAGGACTTGGACGGACTGCCGAACATGTCTTTGAGGAGGTAGTCGAGGGAAAGCGTGCCGCCGCCTTTGGAAACCAGCACGAGCAGTACGAGCAGCCACCAGACGTGTACGCTCCACCATGCGTCCGGATAGACGTATTGGATGGTGAGGGTCATGACAATGAGCCCGAACGCGGCAAAGCGCGTCGCGAGTCCGACGAGCAGAAGGATGGAGAGTGCGAATTCGCCGATTGTTCCCGCGTATGCCGCGAGCTTGTAAGGAATGATAGGGAGGGCGTATTCGTATTGAAAAAGGTAGAAAGTCGCCGGTGTTATGGAGAAGCCGTCAATCTTGGTCTGGGCAGAGAAGAAGAAGACGCGGAAGATAACGAAGCGGATTAAAAGCGCGACGAGGGCGTAGGGGAGGAACGCGCACGCGCAAATGCCCCACTGGAGCAATTGAACGGGGAAGGGATTGTCTTTCTGTTGGCTGTTTTGCGACATGGGGTGCTGCGAAGTCCTTCTGGTTAAAATTCAGATTGGACGCAGTTTAGCAGGAAAAGCGCCACGATGGAAGAGGGAAAATCGGCCCGTCACCGTGCATGCAGGTTTTCGCTCCGAACCCAATTTTGCGTGTCATTGAGGGCGTGCTCGGCGATTTCGAACATTTCGTCAATTTGCGACTCGCTGATGATGAGCGGCGGACAGAAGCCGAGAATGTCGCCGGGACGGGGCAGCGCGCGAACGATAAGGCCGCGTTCCTGCGCGAAGGCCGTTGCGCGCGCATGCACCATGTGTTCGGGAGCGAAGGAGCGCTTGGTTTCCTTGTCGGCGACCAGTTCGAGCGCACCAATCAGGCCTTTTGACCGGGCATTGCCGACCAGAGGGTGTTCTTCCAGTTTTTTCAAGCGTTTTGCAAAGACGGGTGCCGTTTCTCGCACATGCTTGAGAATGTCGCGGCGCTCGTAAATCTCCAGCACTTTGCATGCCAGCGCGGCGGCGACAGGGTGTGCGGAGTATGTGTATCCGTGTCCGAAGGCCCCGAGTTTTTTGCTTTGCTCAAGCATGGCGGCATACATGTCGTCGTCGATGGTGACCGCACCGATGGGGAGATACGCGGAGGACAGCCCCTTTGCCATGGAGATGGAATCCGGCGTGAATTCAAGGGCGTTGGAGCCGAACCACTCGCCCAGCCGTCCGAATCCGCACACGACCTCGTCGGCGATGAATCGGACGTCGTATTTGTCCAGCACGGCGGTAATTTTGTCGAAGTAGGTTTCCGGCGGGACGATGACCCCGCCCGCCGCCATGACCGGTTCGGCGATAAACCCGGCTACGGTGTCGGGATTTTCGCGTTGGATGGTTTCCTCGAGTTCTTGGGCAAGCCGGGTTGCGAAGTCGGATTCGCTTTCGCCGTCGCGTCGGCCCCGGTAGGGGTCGGGACAGGAGACGTGGATGAAGCGTTCCAACGGCAGGTCGAAGTCTTTGTGCAGCACGTCCAGACCGGTGAGGCTTGCGGATGCGAGGGTGACGCCGTGATAACCGCGTTTGCGCGAGATGATTTTCTTTTTGCCGGGGAGGCCCCGTGCGTTGTTGTAATACCAGAGAAGTTTGATTTGCTGATCGTTTGCCTCGGAGCCGGAACTGCAAAAGAGGATTTTGGACGCAGGATGCGGCGCGACGGCTTTGAGTTTTTCGGCAAGCTCAATGGCAGGTTCGAAGCTTTTGCCGCCGAAGAGGTGTGCATAGGAGAGTTGTTCGAGTTGTTCTTTTGCGGCTTGGACGAGTTCGGCATCGCCGTATCCGAGCGAACAGCACCACAGGCCCGCGAGTCCTTCGATGTATTTGCGCCCTTGCGAGTCGAAGACATAGATGCCCTCGCCGCGTTCGATGATGAAGGGGCCGCTGGTCCGCAGTGCATCGAGATTGGTGTACGGGTGGATGAGAGTTTCGACATCGCGTGTTTCGATATTGGAGAGCGGGGTATTCATATTTGCGTGCCTGTAGTCTATGGTGTTTTGATGTTTGATATTGTAGCGGAAGCATCGGGCGGAGAACAAGACGGCGACATCGAATCGCTGTTGGACTTGGCTTTTGGACCGGGAAGGTTCGCGCGGAGTGCTTACCGTTTGCGGGAGGGGCGGGAAGCGGTTGCGGGTCTGTCGTTTGTGTGTTTCGGGGACGGAGGGGAACTGTTGGGGTCGATTCGCTACTGGGGGATCCGGATCGGCGGAATTGACGCGCTTTTACTAGGTCCCTTGGCGGTCCATCCGGATCACCAAGGCGAGGGCATCGGTTTGGGATTGATGCGGCGCTCGCTGGAAGAAGCGGACAAGCGGGACTGTTCGGGCGTGCTGCTGGTGGGAGATGCGCCCTACTATCGCCGCGTCGGGTTTGAGATAGCTCTCCCGGGACGCATCATTTTTCCCGGACCGGTGGACGTGCAAAGGGTGTTGTGGCGCGGAGGCGATATGCCGCACGGGCGGGTTTGGTTTTGACGTCAGCGCGCCTCGCGCCACCAGCACCACGCCAGCGCGCCAAACATCACCAGCACCGCAAACATTCCACGCAGCAAGGAAACCCGGTCGACCGAGCCGACGACATAATTGCCGTTCTCCCGCAACCCCAGCCATCCCGCGCCCGAGGGCGGCGCGTCGGCATTAACCTGTAGCACCTTCGGCAGTTCCGAATCGATCCATCCTGAGAACCCTCCGTTCGCTTCGACCACCGGCTCAAGCAAATCCGCGCGCGACCGCACCTCGTCTTTTTCTAGGCCGTCCCCGCCCTCGACCGCCAGCAAGGTCTCCAACCCGTCGCCGCGCAAGCGAATCGCCTCGCCGGACAAATCCTCTCCTAATTCGATCTGTCCGCGCCAGCGTCCCAATCCGACCTCTTCCAACTCAACCTCTCGAACCTTCCCCGATGCCGATGTCACCTCCACGGGCGAGGCGGTATTGCCCATGCCCGCGCGCTGCACGGTCAGGACATCTCCTTCAACCTCTCCCCATAAACGTTCTTCCTCGAGTTCGGGTTCGCGCATGAGCCAGTGGGCGAGAGCGCGCAGGAGGTCGGCGTGGGGGCCTCCTTCGGCGAATCCGCGCGCCCAGAGCCAGATGTGGTCGGACATCAGTTGTGCAACGCGCCCCTCGCCGACGCGGTGCAATCCCAACAGCGGGCGTCCTCCGAGTCCCGTCATCAGCACGTCCCCGTCAATGACTTCACCTTCGACAAGCCGGAACCATCCACCCCACGAGCCTCCCGCATTCGCCAGGTTTGCCGTGACAGGATGGCGCAGGCCTGCGCCTTCGATGCGGGGGACGTACTGGCGCTCGATAAGTCCGCCGGTCGGCCGCAACGGCAAGACTTCCGAAAGCGGCGAGTTGTACAAACCGTTTCCGGTTGCAAAGTCCTGCCCGGATGCTACGAGCAACGCGCCGCCATCGAAAATGTAGCGCACGATGTTGTCGAAATAATCTTGCGGGAGAATTCCGCGAAGACGGTAGTTGTCGAATATGACAAGATCGAATTCGTCAAGCCTGTCGAGAAAGAGTTCGCGCGCGGGAAACGGAATCAATGACAACTCCGAGTTGGGGATGTCGTCGGACTGCCTTGGATCGCGTAGCACGGTGAAGTGGACAAGATCGACGGCCGCATCCCCCTTGAGGAGCCAACGCCAGACACGCATTCCCGGATGGGGGCGTCCGGAAACCAACAGCACGCGCAGACGCTCCCTGATGCCTTGAATCTCAAGGACGATGCGGTTGTTGTCGAGAAAGGTTTCGCCGTCGAGCGGTGTGACCTCGGCCTCAAGGATGTTTGCGCCGGCATGGAGCAGGGGGATTTGCAGAGGGATGGTTTCGCCGCTTCGAACAGTGATAGTTTCGCGTTCGACGCCATCGAGTCGCAAACGCAAGCGTGCGCTTTTGCCTTCGTTTTTCGGGAAGTCTTCAACGCGCAGGAGCGCCTCAACCGCCTCGCCGACGAGTCCGAATCCCGGAGCGTGTTCGATGCGGAGGGTTCTATCGATTTCGTCGGGTTTGCCGGTGAGAAGCACATGGAAGGGCATGGAAAGGTCGGCCTCGGCGGGATCGGGAATATCATGAACCTGCCCGTCGGTGACCATTATGGCTCCGGCAAGCCTTTCGCGCGGCAGGCCTTCAAGGGCCTCTTGCAATGCGGAGAACAGCCTTGTTCCCCCGCGCGAGTCTTCTTCGACGGTCAGGATGCGTGTTTCGATGTTGTCGAGGCGTTCGATTTGTTCGCGAAGGTGGTCCATTGCCTGCTCGCGTTGAAGTCCCCGTTCGGCGAGTTCTTGACTCGGCGTGTGGTCGGATACCAGGACAACGATGTCTTTGAGGGGTGTTCGACGTTCTTCCTCTAAATAAGGCGCGGCCAGTGCGAGCAACAAAAGTCCGAGCGGAATGACACGCCAGAATGTTTCCCATGCACGCCAATAGAGAGCCATCGCCGCGAACGCCACCACCGCCCCGCCGGCGATAAGCAGCGCGAGCATGGAAGCCAGGGGTGCGAAGGCGATTTCGATTGCCATCAGTGAGCGAGCCTTTCGAGGAGAATTGGCAGGTGGACCTGGTCTTGTTTGTAGTTTCCGGTTAGCGCGTAGAGCACGAGGTTAACGCCGAAGCGCCGCGCCATTTCTCTTTGACGTTCGCGTCCGGGCAACGGCAGTATCAACGGACGGTCGAAAGCGTTTAATGCCCAGGCGGCGGCCCAGTCGTGTCCGCCGATGACAACGGGCGAGACGGTTTTGTTGCCGTCTTCCCCTTCGGAGGCCGAGACCCACACGCGCCCGCCCGCGTAGCGTCCGGGGAATTCGTCAAGCAGGTAGAAGGATTTACCGAGCGCGTGCGCGGATGACGCCGGCATGAGCGGCGGGATATCGATATCTTCGAGCAATCGCTGGAGCGCTAACTCGCCTTCGGTCGCGCCTCCTCCAAGTGACGATGTTCCCGGATGCCTGTCGCGAGTGTCGAAAAGAACCATTCCGCCAAAGCGCAGATATTCGGTGAGTTGCGCTTTGCCCCGAGTCGAAAGTGCGGATTGTTCCGGTGTGACGGGCCAGTAAAGTAGAGGAAAATATGCGAGCTCGTCATTTTCAATGTTGACGCCGATGGGATCGGACGGGCGTCCGCCTTCAGGGATGTCGGAATAGACGGTTGTGCGCTTGTGGAGTTCACGGGCGAGCCCGCGCAAGCCGTCGCGACTCATATTGTCGATCTGCGCGTTTCCGGTTTTGACGTATGCGAGCGTGAAACTTCGCAGGGCTTCGGGCACGGGGATGGGTGCGACATCATTGGCGTTGAATGTGGATTGCGCGAACGCCGGGGCGGCCATCATTAGCATGACGGCGATGCTTGCGGCTTTGACGGGAGCGAGCGACGGACGCAGGGAGCGCAAAGCGATAGCGGAGTCGAGCAATAACAAGGCGAAGGCGAGCCAGAGGAGATAAGGTGTGAGCGAAAGGGCGCCGAGTTCGAGAAGCGGAAGTGCGGGAATGCCGTTGAGCGCGTCGGCGCCGGCGTTTTCAAGCGCGATGATTTTATCGTCCTTGCCGAGCACGTTGACGGATTCAAGGGCGCCCGCGTTTCCGTAGAATCCGGGAGGGTGCTGTGCGGACGCCTGTATGGAGTTGATTCTGTCGGTTTCGAACGCTCGCGCGGATGTCGGAGGCGATCCGAGCACGCCGAAGCCGTCGAGTGTCAGGAAAGGCCGCAAGGATTCCCGGCTGGCGGCATCGGTTGAGCGGGTTGCAAGAGTGCTCTCGGAGGATGTTTGCCCGGGTGCGACAGGTCCGGGAGAGAGTCGAAGGATTCGCCTGAGCATATCAACATAGAGTCCGGACAAAGGCAGATTCGACCAATGCGGCGCCGCGGTGACATGGAAGAAAACGAGAAGCCCCCGGCCTTTCGGACGTGCGCTTACGAGAGGCGAGCCATCCGAGAGTTTTGCCCAGATTTGTGCGCGTTCTTGTCCCGTGCCGGTGGAATCGGGAAGTGAGAGTATTTGTCTCGAGACCGTAACCTCGGCGGGAATGTCGAGTCCGTAGAACGGACTGTCTTCTTCGAATTTGCCCAGGCGTCTTGGCGAATCCCATGAAAGCGCGCCTCCGAGAACACGCTCATCGCTTCGCAACCGCACCGGCAAGAGTTCGTCGGCATCATCGGATGTTTGCGCTTGCGCGGTGTTGGTTCCGGCGAAGCGGATGAGAATGCCGCCGCGTTCGACCCAGTTTGCCAGGGTGCGGCTTTCGGAAGCCGTCATGCGCGCGACATCGTCAAGGATGACGACGGCAGGCGCTTCTTCGAGCAATCGTTCGAGTGGCGAGTTCCCGCCCGCTTTCGATGTGTCGGATGCGGTACGCGACTGCACAAAGGGTGCGAGCGCGCGGCGGAGATAGTAGAGCCCGGAAAAATAGGGACGCTCGCTTTGCGACGGATTGGAATCCAGGAATGCGACGGGAAGCCGATGCGTGCTTGAGCCTTGCAGAAGGACGGCGGCGGCGGATGCCTGTCCCTGCACGGCAATTTGCGCAATTTTGCTCGAGGACAACAAAGGCAGATCGAAGTGCAGGGGAGTTTCGCGGGTGTTGGCATCAAGTTCGATTTCTTCCCGTGCGACGCGTTTGCCGTTGCTATCGAAAGCATCAACGGCGACATTGATTTTTTCGTTAACATTGCGCTGTGTGACGCCCGGTGACAGGAGGACCGCGTCCGCATCTTCCGAGGGCGTTGACGGGCGCAACGCCAGCAACGCATTGCCGTTGCCGTATGCATGAGAGAGTCTGCGCGGCGCAATACCGCGTTCACCCAAGAGCGATAATGTTGAAGCGAGTGCTTCGGCACCGCCGCCGTCGCGTTTTTCCTCAATGCCGTCATCAATCCAAACAGGTTCAACGCCGTCAAGCCACTCGGGGGAAGAGTCTTTGATTAAAGAGTCGAGTCGTTGTGCGAGGGCAATTCGGTCGCTTCGCCAAGGCAGCGGCTCAAGCGCATCGGCAAGCAGACGCGCCTTGGCCGCGCTGACCGGTTCGAACGACATCTCCTCTATATCGTCCGCGCTTGTCAGCAGCAAGACTCTGCGCCGGTCGCGTTCGGCTTCATCGATCAACCGTTCCAGCGCTTCGACGCGTTCCTGCCATCCTGTTGCCGCCGACCATCCATTGTCGATAACAATCAGGCGCACCGATTCGCGTCCCAAATGCGAGGCGATGTCGCGCAGGTAAAAGATGTCAGCCATGGCCGCCAAAACCAACGCGCAGATAAGCATGCGCAGCAACAGCAACCAGTAATTAGGGTGGATCCGTGCGCGCGTCGCCGAGCGCAATCCTTCCAAGAGTGCCAGCGGAGGAAACCAGATGCGTCGGGGCGGCGGCGGAAGAAATCGTATCAACCACCATAGCACCGGCAACAGTGCGGCTGCCAGCAGCGCCCAGGGCGCGTGAATGAGAAACGCTCCGATGTTCACGATGCCGCTCCCGCCGGTGCGCTCAAGCGTTGATGCAATTTAAGAAGGGCGTTTCGCGCGGTTTCATCGGTATAATGCCGCTGCAAACTCCATCCGAGCGCGCGCGCGGTTTTTTCGATCCGGTCGCAGTGCTGCGTGAAGCGCTTTCGGTATTCGCGCGTGCAATCCTCCGCGTTGCCGAGGATTTGCCGAATGACTCCTTCGGAGTTGGTAAAACCAGTTCGCCCCTGGAATGGAAATTTTTTTTCCGCCGGGTCAACGATGTGCAGCAAGTGCCCTGTGGTGTTGCCCGAAGCGAGCGGACGCATCCGCTCGTACAGGTCGTCGGGAGCATCGAGAAAATCGCTTGCCAGAATCAGGCACGATGCTCTCGATTCCGTAGGTGCGCGATTGAGCGGATTTTCCGTCTCGCCCTCGAGCGTTTCGACCTTTTCACCTCCGCGCCGCAGCAGCCGGGCAAGTGCCAGCAACAAGACGGTGGCGCGTTCATGCTTGTGGGGAAGTTTGCGTCTGGAGTTATAGGACATCGTGTGTGCGTTGCTCCACCAAAGACGGAATCGCAGGGGTGCTTCCTTTTCGCGTTCGCGAACGTGAAGGTGTTCGTGTCGTGCGGACGCTCTCCAGTCGATGTCGCTGCGAAAGTCGCCTTCTTGGAATCTTCTGAATTGCCAGAAACTTTCACCGGTTCCCGCGCGTTTGTGCCCGTGGACCCCGGGGTCGACGCTTGCGCGTGCGAGCGTCGCGGTTGCGCGCACCGGAGGCAGACTCAAGGCGAGTTTCTCGGCTTCGATTTCGAGGCGTGTGCGCGAGTTTGCCGATGTTCTTGCCGCTACGGCGATTACCTGGTCGAGGATTGGTCTCACGATTGCTTAGGGTGTGTCGGCTTGGTTGACGCGCTCAAGAATGAGGTCCTCAACACGAGTTCCTGCGGCAATGGCCTCAAAGCGCAGGGCCATCCGGTGTCGGAGAATGGGGACGGCAAGTGCATGGATGTCTTCTGCGGAGGGTGCGAAGCGCCCTTGCAGCAGGGCTCGCGCTCGTGACGCCAACATCAACGCTTGTCCGGCTCGCGAGGAGGGCCCCCATAGAATTTTACCATCGGCGTCTTCGTCGGGTCGAGCCGAGCGTATCAACCGTAAAATCATGTTTGCGACCCGTTCGCCGACGGGCATGCGCCGCACGAGCATTTGTGCGCGTAGGAGATTCTCAATCGACAAGGCCGCGTTTGCTTCGAGAGGTTTTTCACCGGTCGTTTCGACGAGAATGCGTTGTTCGGTCTCAAGATTGGGGTAGCGCATCTCGATGTGCATGAGGAAGCGGTCGAGTTGCGCTTCCGGGAGCGGGTAGGTTCCTTCTTGCTCGATGGGGTTTTGCGTTGCAAGGACGTGGAACGGTGTGGGGAGGTCGTAGCGTTTGCCCGCGACGGTGATGAACTTCTCCTGCATGCCCTGCAACAATGCCGACTGCGTCCGCGGAGACGCCCGGTTGATTTCGTCTGCCATCAACAAGCGACAGAAGATGGGACCGGGAAGAAATCGAAAACTCCGCCTGCCGTCGTCGCCGTCTTCAAGAATCTCGGAGCCCAGGATGTCGCCGGGCAGCAAGTCGGGCGTGAATTGGATTCGCCCCTCTTGCATGTCGAGGGCCCTGGCGGTCGCGTGCACGAGGGATGTTTTACCGAGACCGGGCAATCCCACGAGGAGTGCGTGTCCGCCGCACAGCAACGTAACAAGTGTCTGCTCAATGACTTCGTTCTGCCCGAGGATGGCTTCGGCGATGGCATCGCGGGCGTGTTGCAGGGAAGCGCACAGGCTTTCAGCCTCGCGCACGAGGTCGTTTTCTGTTTCGGGCGAGCCGGATGTTGTGGACAAATCAGGAAGTGCGGTATTCATAGCTCCAATGGTGTAGCAGATTACAGGGTTGTGTTGCTATGATACCCTCTAAATGCTTTTGATGGTAGTATGCAAAGACAGGATTGGGCCTAATTGTTACGGATTTTTCTTATTCAACTGGGATGGTTTTTGCTGCCGTTTGCGGCTTACGGGCTGTATATTCACGCGATTCGGAGGCTGTTTCCCGCTCGGCGTAAGGGCAAGATCGGCTCGAAGGCCCTAGTGTGGCTGACGGCGTCCGGATTGTTGCTGGTCGCGATGTCTTTATTCACATTTGCGTTAGTGGAGGGCGAAGAAACCGGCAAGGTGTATTCGCCACCGCGTTTTGAGCGGGGCGGCATCGTTCCCGGGCAGTTCGAATGAAGGCGTCGTTGGAAGAGTTGGTCGGGCGCGAAGATGTGCGTTTGCTGTTTGCGATGCTTGGAGAGGAAAACATCCGTCTTGTCGGAGGGGCGGTGCGGGACGTTTTGCTCGAACTTGAAGTTGGGGATATTGATGTAGCGTCCCGTCTTTCGCCCGACGAGGTTATTGCGAGGTTGGTTCGCGAAGGTGTTCGTGTTGTTCCCACGGGTTTGGCGCATGGTACGGTTTCGGCATGGGTTGGAGGAACCCGCTTCGAGATAACGCAATTGCGTCGGGACGAGGAGACTGACGGACGGCACGCTCGTATTAAGGCAATCGATGATTGGGATGAAGATGCGGCACGCCGTGACTTTACTGTCAACGCTCTCTATCTTGACGGCAAAGGTGTATTGCATGACCCCCTTGACGGTGCGGCGGATTTAAGAGCGGGGCGTGTTCGCTTTATAGGAGAATCTCGCGAGCGCATAAAGGAGGATTATCTGCGGATCCTGCGCTTCTTTCGTTTTACCGCCGGCTACGGAGGTGCGCATCCTGATGCCGAAGGTTTGTCCGCTTGTGAAGAGTTGCGCGGGGGATTGTCACGCATTTCCGGCGAACGTATCGACGAGGAGGTGTCGCGTATATTGATGTTACCGCGCGGTGGTAATGCTCTCGAGTGGATGGAATCTTGCGGCGTGTTAAAGGAATGTTTGGGAGATGTGAGACTCGAACGTTACAAAGCGTTGATTGAAATTGAATCTTCTCTGGGTTTGGAAAGCGACGCCGGTTTGCGTTTGGGAATTTTGTTGCGCGATGAAAATGCGG
This sequence comes from Hyphomicrobiales bacterium, assembly GCA_026708545.1. GTDB lineage: Bacteria > Pseudomonadota > Alphaproteobacteria > JAPOUT01 > JAPOUT01 > JAPOUT01. The sequence continues at coordinate 59,210 of JAPOUT010000001.1, read as the reverse complement.
CGCGGGACGTCAGCGAACGGTTGCGTTTTTCACGCGCCTATACGCGCCGTCTTGCCGTGATGTTTTCGGCGATGCTGTCGAACGTTCCTTCGGGCCTGGAAGTGCGCAGTTTATTGTATCGTTACGGTCGTGCATCCGCGCGTGACATTTTGCTGCTCTCCTGGTCGAACGGAGCCGCCCGCGACAACGTCAAGGAATGGAAGAAGGCTTTGGAGGGTCTTGAGGGCGAGATTCCGGATTTTCCTTTGACGGGCTCAATGGTGATGGATTTGGGTGTTGGAGAAGGCGAGTTGGTCGGGAGAGTGTTGTCTCGTGTCGAGTCTCGCTGGATTTCCGGGGGTTTTGAGGGTGATTCGGATTGGGCCGTTCGGTGTGCCCGTGAGGAGATTGCCTCCCTCGGTGTCTAAGTCATACGCTCCCGAAAGACTGACAGGAGCGCGGTTAAATCATCGCATTTGTCGGCGGGGCGCAACGCAATGCCGCCAACCTCCGCCAGCATCATGGCCCCCCGCAGGCTATTGGTTAGCAAAACACAATCATCCGCCCGCAAATCTTCCAAACTCTCTTCCCTGCACGCAACCCCTCTGTCCCTTGCAATATCCAGCAAATACCCTCGCGCAATTCCGGGCAGGCATCCCTCGCTGATTGGTGGTGTCCATAACTCGCCGTTCCGCCAAACGAATAGATTTGCCCGTGCTCCGCAAACCAATCGACCGGCATCATTACGTAGCAACGCTTCGCTAAATCCTTGAGCTTCCGCTTCTTGCTGCGCCAATACACCATCGATATAAGACAATGTTTTCAAGCGTGATGAAACACTCGATTCGCTTCGTCGGACTGATTCCACGATCACTGCCCTTGCGCAGTCGCTCGGAGAGACCATTGCGCTCACCTGTAGCAGCAAAGTCGCTTTATGCTCTCTGTCCGCCGATAATCCGCGGCCTCCGCTTCCTCTTGAAAAGGTGATTCGCAACACATTCTCGTTAATATTTTCCAGATTGTTTGTCGCGACGATTTCATCAAACGCATTCGACAACACATTGTCCCCGGGCGGCACCATTCCCAATACCTGCGCGCCGTGCTGGAGCCGTCGCACATGCTCCCGCCACCAAACCGCCTGTCCGCGTCGTAATAGCACCGTCTCGAAAACGCCGTCGCCCAGCAGAAACCCCCTGTCATTCGGAGCAATGTGCGCCTCTTCGTGCCGCATTGTTCGTCCGTTCAACCAGCAAAATGCATATGTTTCATCTACGCCGCCCACTGCGGAACCCTCTTCGCCTTCATTCCTGCAAAGTTTAAAAAATTTGCCAACAATAAATGTCCGTGTTCGGATAAAATCGACTCCGGATGGAATTGTACGCCGAACACTGGTGCCTCTTTATGTTCGACCGCCATTATCTCGCCATCTTTATCCCATGCGCACGCTTGCAGTTTGCCGTTGCTCGCGACGTCTGCGGCAAGGGAGTGATAGCGCCCGACCGTGAAGGTTGAGGGTATCCCTGAGAACAGACTTCCGCCTTTGTGAAACACCTGCGCTGCCATTCCGTGCATGGGACGATAAGCCGCCCGAACATGACCTCCCAATGCTTGAACGACAGCCTGGTGTCCGAGACATACGCCCAGCAAGGCGATATCGCCGCGCGCGGCGACAGTGCGTGCCATCTCTATCGAGATGCCTGCATCGTTCGGTGCGCAGGGTCCCGGCGAGAGTATGATTGCGCGTGGTTGTAACGAAAGCGCTTCCGTGACATTGAGGACGTCGTTTCGAACGACACGGCATGGAAAACCGAGTTCTTCGATATAACGTGCGAGGTTGTAGACGAAGGAGTCGTAATTGTCGATGAGCAGAATCATTGCACAACCTTCTCGCCGGTGAACAGCCTCTCTGCTTCGTTGCTCAAGGCCCGCGCCATCGCCCAGCCTTTGGCAACGGTTTCTTCATATTCGCTCGAGGGGTTTGAGTCGAGCACGACGCCGCCGCCGACATGAAAATTTGCAACGTTTCCGGACATTGAGATAGTGCGAATTGCGATAGATGCATCCATTGAGTCATCGAAGCCTATGTAGCCGATTGCGCCGCAATAGGCGCCTCGCTCAACACCCTCGAGTTCGGAGATGATTTCCATGGCGCGGGGTTTTGGTGCGCCGGTTATCGAACCGCCCGGAAAGCATGCGGCAAGCAAGTCGAGGCTATCGAATTTGTCGCGCAATTCTCCTGTGACGGTTGAGACAAGGTGATGCACGTTGGCGAATTGTTCGAGTGCGCACAAACTTGCGACGCCGACCGAGCAAGGCAGGGCAACTTTGGAAATATCGTTTCGCAGTAAATCGGCAATCATGATGTTTTCGGCTTTGTCTTTGGCGCTGTTGAGTAACTCAACGGCATTGGCACGATCTTGCTTAGGAGAGGCTCCGCGCGGACGTGTTCCCTTGATGGGTTGTGCGCGAATGCGGCCGGATCGGTTTTCGAGAAAGCGTTCTGGAGAGGACGACAATATTGCGCGTTTGCCCAGATTCAAAAATGCGGAGAAGGGCGCCGGAGAGATTTCTTGCAAGCGTCGGTAGAAAGTAAAGGCGGAATCGTCGGAATCCAAATGTAACTCGAAGCGGCGCGACAGATTTGCCTGAAAAATGTCGCCGGCCCGAATATACCGAACGATGCGGGCAACGGCGGTCTCGTATGAATCGCGGGTGAAATTGCTGCGCCAATGTGCAACTCCTGCGGGCGGGGTGCTTGCAGGATTGCGTTTGTGTTTGACCTGGGCGGCGTGCGCCATGCGTGTACGCCAGCGCTCCGCCCAATAACGTGACAAATTCGCCCGCGCGGCGCTTTTCGATTCGCGCAGGCCGGTCGAGACCGAAAAGACGCGCTTGGTACGATAGTCAAACGCAAGCAATGAGTCATACAGGCCGACAACCATATCGGCGTGGTGCTTATTGCGTGGCATGTTTGGCAGTGATTCCAAACAGGCGGCGAGTTCATAACCGAACAAGCCCATTGCGCCGCCTAAGAACGGAGGCGGTTCATTTTGCAACCGCTCGGTGAGTTCAGCACGCCAGCGCGGCGATATCCTAAAGCGTGACATTCGAGTGCGCAAAACCTCAAAAGGATTGGGATTGGTGCGCGCACTTAAAGAAACAGTTTCAAAAGGCTCGCAGACGAGAATGCTCCATCGTCCGGACGTATGTTCGGTATCGGAGGAATCCAGGAACATTGCGAAAGGATGTTGTGCAATGGGCGCGAACATGTCGTGCGGTTCGGCTTGCCAAGGCAACTCCTCTATAACAGCGGTGTCAAGAATGGCCTCGGAGAGCGAATCGCTCATTCGTTGAACGCAATGCGATAAATCACGCCGGCGAAATCATCGGAGACGTAAAGCGCATTATCGGGTCCCTCGGCAATATCGACCGGACGACCGAACACATTTTCGTTTTCTTCAAAACCAGTAGCGAAGTCACGCTCTTCGATGTTGTCGTTATCATCCCAATGCAATGAGACCAGTTTGTATCCAACTTTGGAACTTCGATTCCACGAGCCATGCAACGCAACAAGGGCGGCATTTTCCAGTCCCGGAAGTTGATTTTCCAAAAACTTTAAAGACAGAGGCGCAACGTGGGCTTGAAAGCCATGTTCGGGCGGGATTGCCCCGGCAATGCGGGGATCAGGAATATCACCGTAGTCGGGATCGGGAACATTATCGCCGTACAAATAGGGCCAGCCGTAGAAACCGCCTTTCTCAATTCGATTCAGTTCGTCGGGAGGGACATCGTCACCGAGGAGGTCGCGTCCGTTGTCGACGCCGTAAAGCGCATTGTCAGACGCGCGCCAATCCCACCCGACTGTGTTGCGCAGGCCGGACGCGTATACCTCGAGTGCATGCGTGTTTGGATCGATCGTAAGAAGCGCCGCGCGACGTTCATCATCTTCTTCGCAGACATTGCATGATGAACCGACGCCGACATACAGAAGATTATCAGGTCCGCGTTTTATTGTTCGGGTCCAGTGGCCGCCTCGCTCCGGCATTGAAGCGATTGGTTGCAGTGTTGATGTCGCCACGCCGTTTTGTGCATCAAAATCGGCCTGATAGATTGTATCTTGTGCGGCGATATAGAGTTTACCCCCATGGTATTCGATTCCGTGGGGAAAGTTGAGACCCGAGAACAGTGTTTCGACAGACTCGATATGCGTTCTTTGCGCGTTCGGCCGAAGCAGTTTTACCGTGCGGCTTGATGGGGTTGAGACAAGAAGGTTTGCGTTGACCCATAAGAGCATGCGCGGATCGTCAAGATTTTCAGCAAACACGGATATCGAATATCCCGGCGGAAGTTGGATTTTCGAGTTGAGCGTTGTTTGGTCGGGAGCCTGCGCGCGGGCAAAAAACTCCTGCAGCCAAGGCGCATTGACAGAGAAGCGCTCAGGAAGAAGAGCGCAGGCAGACAAAAGAGCGAAAACAGCAAGCGCAACTGTAAGGAGGATTTTTTGGGACATTGAAGGAGTATAGCATTAGGGATTCTCAAAAAACAAATAAGCAAAAAGAATTTTCAGCAAACTCGAGCGCTTCAGCTGTGCGGACTAATTTAAAAACTAACTTGACCTGCGTATACAAGAAGGACAATCACAAGACTGGTTTGAGGGGACATGGTGGATCAAGCCATGGACAATACCGCCTACATTATCAAATTTGTGGGAAATCAAATCAAAATAACGAGGGTCTTTACGTTCGTAATACTGCCGCAAGGCATAGGCAACCAAGTCGGCAAATTGTATCAGTCGCGTTGCTTTAGAGTCGACAAACAGAGGCACCTCCGCAAGCCTGAGGAGACGTCCCCAAGTATGTCCTGTGTTGCGAAAGTTTATTGCTAGATTTTGCAAATGAGTCTCATAGGTAGAATTGTCCAAGATAATTAAGCCTTGTTGGTCTTCTCCCGATTTATACAGCCGTCTTAAAAATTGATCAAAACGACTACATAATTGTTCGAACGCATATTCCATCGGATCTCGTAGCGATGGCGCTGCTTTGTGAATCACAGCACCAAACAACCTTGCTTGTTCGGAATCAAACCCTTCTAAGATATTCAGCGTTTGCTCGTAAGCATGTATGCGAACATCTTTCTCCACGCTACGCCAACGTTTTCGCCCGTTAAAAATATCACTACCTCGAAACTCAATGGAGCGTGGATTGCCTGGCCAAACAGAGGCAATAATATCATCCATCGCCTTTTCATACTTGTGAGGTATGTGCTCATGAATCGCAACTCCCGCGAGGATGAAATAACTCTCGGCAGGGTTCGAAACAGAGCCCGAATCGTCTAGATAAAGGAGATACATGAAAAAAGGCGGCCGAGTGGAACAATCAGTTCCAGCGACCTGCTAAGGCAGGTCTCCCAACCGCAACCCGAGTGTAGGTGATTCTCATATCTAAGTCAACAAACGTTAAAGAAATTTAATGGGACGATGTCTCTATCAGCCGCAATTTACCAAAAAAGCCCATTTAACGCCAATCACTCCAGTGATATATGCCAAAAAATCGTATAAATATTCTAAAACAATCCATAAATCTGTCCATCCCCGTCCAATCCAATATCACAAGCTGCAGGACGACGAGGCAAGCCCGGCATCGTCATTATCTCGCCACATATTACAACCAAAAACCGCGCGCCCGCGGCTAGGCGAATCTCGCGTATCGGCGTGACATGATCATCCGGCGCACCCTTGCGCTCCGGATCGGTTGAAAAACTATATTGAGTTTTCGCCATGCAAATAGGAAAGTTTCCAAAACCGCCGTCTTGATAGGCGCGAAATTGTTCTCTCACACGCTTATCCGCAATGATGTCATCCGCCCCGTAAATCTCGCGCGCAATTGTCTGAGCCTTGCGCCACAGAGGAACATCATCCCCGTATAACGGATGAAATGCCCCTCCTTCCTCGACCGCTGTCACAACTAGGCGAGCCAAGTCTTCCGCACCGGCTCCGCCTTCTGCCCAGTGGCGTGCCTCCGACATTGGGACATCCAGACTCTTGCAAAACTCGCGAACCGCCGCAATTTCCGCAGACGTGTCGGCCGAAAATGCATTCAGTGCGACAACCACGGGAATTCCAAACCGCTTAACATTATGAATATGGCGCCCCAAATTCGCCAAGCCGTCACGAACCGCATCCACATTCTCTTTACCCAAATCTGCCTGCTTTACACCTCCATGCATTTTCAATGCACGTGCCGTTGCTACTATCACTGCAGCGCTCGGACGTAAGTCAGCGCTGCGGCATTTAATGTCGAAAAATTTCTCCGCTCCCAAGTCCGCGCCAAAGCCGGCTTCCGTGACAACATAATCCGCTAGCTTCAATGCAGACTTCGTTGCCATTACCGAATTACATCCGTGCGCAATGTTGGCGAACGGTCCGCCGTGCACAAATGCCGGATTGTTCTCTAGGGTTTGAACTAAATTCGGCGCAAGAGCGTCGCGCAATAGGCACGTCATCGCACCGGCCGCCTCCAACTCCTTCGCTGTTACTCCTTCCTTCGCGCGAGTCTGTCCGACGATGATGTCCCCCAAACGTTCCTCCAAGTCCTCGAGATTCTTCGCCAAACACAATATTGCCATTATTTCCGATGCAACGGTGATGTCATAACGGGACTGTCTCGGGAAGCCGTTGGCAACACCCCCTAGCGCGACCGTGATGTTTCGAAGCGCTCTGTCGTTCATATCTACAACACGACCCCAGTCAATCCTTCGCGTGTCCAAATTCAGTTTGTTGTCCCAGTAAATGTGATTATCCGTCATCGCAGCCAAAAGATTATGTGCTGCCGATATCGCATGAAAGTCACCGGTGAAATGCAGGTTAATCGTCTCCATCGGAACAACTTGCGCATAACCTCCGCCGGCCGCCCCTCCCTTCATACCGAAACAGGGACCCAAGCTCGGCTCGCGCAGACATATTGCTGTCCGCTTGCCGATACGATTCAGCGCGTCACCCAATCCGACCGTCGTTGTTGTCTTGCCTTCACCGGCAGCCGTGGGAGTCATCGCCGTGACCAATACCAGTTTGCCGTCCGGGCGCTCATCAAGTTTGTTGATGAAGTCCAAATCCAGTTTCGCAACCGAACGCCCCATCGGGATCAACGATTCCTCATTTATTCCCAACTTCGCCGCTATCTCGGGAATCGGGCGCAAACTTGCTTTACGGGCAATTTCTATATCCGACATATTTTTCCTTCCTAATCACAAGTGATGCAAACTGCGTCACTTTACAAGCCATTATCGTCAAGTCAAGTATGAGTTTCGCGCAACACTTCGGCCAACAACCTGTGTAATCTCGGATTCGCCGCTAAAATCGCGCCGCTCTCCAGCATTTTATCCCCGCCATTTGGCTCTGAGACAATCCCCCCGGCCTCGCGTAGCAAGACTATCCCTGCCGCAATATCCCATGCCTGAAGATGGCGCTCCCAGTAACCATCAAATCTCCCCGCCGCAACATAGGAGAGGTTTAACGACGCACAACCGCTACTCCGCAGTCCGGCCGCTTTACTCGAGACCGCCTCCGTTTCTCGAAAGAAACGTTCGCGTTCCGGTCGCGCGAACCCGCTCGAGGCTGCTGCTATCAATGCCTCCTCCATTGATACGCGTGCCGATACTCTCATACGCTTGTCATTAAGATATGCCCCCTTCCCTTTCTCCGCGTAGAAAATCTCATCCAAAACCGGATCGTAAGTCACACCGCAGACAACATCGCCACGATAAGTCAACGCCATTGATATGGCAAAAGACGGTAAACTGTGCAGAAAGTTTAGCGTGCCATCAATGGGATCAATAATCCAGCAGTGCTCGGAGTCGGCGCCCTCGATAGTTTCACCTTCCTCGGTGAGAAAGCCGTAGTCCGGACGTGCACGTGATAACTCCTCGCGCAAAACTTCATCCGCCCTCTTGTCTGCACTTGTAACAAAATCCGCCGGTCCTTTTTTTGATACCTGCAACTGCGATACCTCGCGAAAATCTCGCAACACCCCTAACGCAGCTTTGCGCGCCGCCGCTGTCATAATACCAAGCAACGGCGATAACGTTGCAGCGTAACGACTCATTCTGCCGGACGGATGTAATTACCATCGCGCGTGTCAACGATAACCTTGTCTCCAACCGATACAAACGGTGGAACCATCACACGCACTCCATTCTCTAATAACGCCGGTTTATTCGAAGATGCGGCTGTTTGTCCTTTAATAAAAGGCTCCGTCTCCTTCACCTCAAGGGTAACTTGGTCGGGCAACTCAATCCCGACGAACCTGCCCTCGTAACTTTCCAATGAGACCTCCATCCCCTCAAGCAGATAAGCCACACTTTCCCCGACCAATTCGCTCCCGAGCGATACCTGTTCAAAGCTCTCCTTATCCATGAAATTCAACATGTCGCCATCCGCGTAGAGAAACTGGCATTTCTTCTGTTCCAGTCGCACACGCTCAATCGTTTGCGACGAGCGGAAACGTTCGTTCAACTTCGTTCCGTCCAGTACACTCTTTAATTCAACTTGCGCGAACGCCCCACCTTTGCCCGGTTTCACATGCCGCAACTTCACTACACTCCACAAACTTCCTTTGTGTTCGATGATGTTGCCCGGGCGTACTTCGTTGCCATTTATTTTAACCATTGTTATCCTCGTGGGTGATATTTGTGTGGGAATCCCCTGCTAACTTACTTTATATCGAATAGCCGTTCGAATCGAGGAAGTATTATTTTGCTGACCATAAAAATTCTTTCATATTTGTTCTTAACGAGGGCTCTGCCCAGGGTGACCCCAGCGTTCGGTCAGACTCTGAATTACCACATAAAACACGGGGGCCAACAATACACTTAAAATCGTTGCCGCGAGCATTCCACCAAACACCGTAATTCCGATTGATGCACGAGACGCGGCTCCTGCGCCGCCCGTCGTGAATAATGGAATAACCCCCAAAATAAATGCAAAACCCGTCATCAGGACCGGGCGCAGCCTGTCTCGCGCGGCGGCAAGGGCGGCATCCTCAATGCTTTCACCCTGCTCTCGACGAACCCGCGCGAACTCAACGATGAGTATGGCATTCTTTGCCGATAAACCAACAAGCATGATAATTCCAATTTGCGCATATACATCCAGTTGCAAACCGACGAGGTTGAGCGACAGTAGCGCCCCCAGCAGTGCCATCGGCGTGTTCAGCAGGATCATAAATGGCATTGTCCAACTCTCATAAAACGCCGCTAGGAACAAAAACACCATTAAGGGTGCAAGCGCGAAAATGATAGGTGCTGTCGCACCCGAGCGAATTTCTTGGAATGTTACGCCGCTCCACTCAAATGAAAACCCCCCGGGCAGTACTTTCTCGGAAATCTCCCGCATTGCATCAATCGTCTCCGAGGAACTGTATCCCTCCGCCGCCGAACCCGTTATCGAGACCGAGGGATAGAGATTATAATGCGAGATGCTTGTCGGTGAGACCGTTGGACGCAGCGACAACAGTGACGCCAACGGTATCATTTCACCTGTGTTGCTTCGAATGCGCGGAAGCTTCACGTCTTCAATATCTGCACGCTGTTCCTCCCGGGCTTGAACAATCACGCGATACACTCGACCGAATTTGTTAAAGTCATTCACATAAAACGAACCAAGATAAATTTGCAATGCATCAAAAACATCACTCAAGCGAATTCCCATTTTAAACAATTTTTCCCTGTCAATATCAACCTCATAACGAGGTTTCGATACTGAATAGGTCGTGAAAATAAAACCGAGTTCCTCGCGCATGCTTGCTTCTTGCAGCAACGATTGAACCGCCATTTGTAACGCTTCAGGTCCCGCATGTTGCGTGTCTTGCAGTTGATATGAAAAACCGCTCACTAAACTCAACTCTGGAATCGCAGGTACGTTAAACGGCACAACTGTTGCATCCTTAATCTCTTTAAACTTGGCGTGTAGAGATGTCAGTATCGTGCCTAAATCCTGTCCCGGATTTTCGGCGCGATTGTCCCAGCTATCGAGTACAATAAAAAAAGTTGCCGTGTTCGAAGCGCTCACATTGTTGAGAAGGTCAAGTCCGCCCACGGTAATCACTGAAATAATCCCGGGCGTATCCAGCATCATATCGGTTGCCTCGCGCGCTATAGCTTCGGTGCGCTCGAGGGAGCTTCCTGCGGGAAGCGCTGCATTCGCAAGCAAAAAACCCTGATCCTCCTGGGGCAAGAAAGAACTCGGCGTTTTCTCGAAGATGTACAATGTCAACCCGAGCGCACCGAGAAAAATCAGTATCACAATCCATCGTGCCCGGATGAGTTGCTCAACAAACACCATGTAAACGTCACGTACACGCTCAAATCCCTTGTCAAACCACGCCAGCGGTGACCAACTTGATCCATCCTTTGCGTTTGAAACCGGTTGATTGCGAAACAGCAACGCACACAAGGCGGGGCTTAGCGTCAGAGAATTAAAAGAAGAAATTGTCAACGCGATCGCAATCGTGAGTGCAAATTCGTAATACAGTTCTCCTGTCACACCCGGTTGTAGTGATATAGGTACGAATACCGCAAGCAATACAGCGGTCGTCGTCAAGATGGGTCCTGTGACCTCACTCATTGCAGATCGAACTGTCTCATAAATCGAAACGCTTCCGTTCAGGCGTCGCCGTCGGTCAACGTTTTCAACCACAACGATCGCATCATCAACGACCAAGCCAACCGCAAGGACAATTCCCAGCATTGTCAGCAGATTTATTGAAAAGCCCAACGCCAACATAAAAGTAAACGCTCCAATCAACGAGACCGGTATCGCAATTATCGGAATGACGCTCGAGCGCCAATTGTGCAAAAACACAATCACGACAATCACAACAAGGATGATGGCATCACGCAATGCCGCAAGAACATCACTTATCGATTGACTGATGTAGACGGTGGTGTCGTAGAGGATTCCGTGCTCAACACCTTCGGGAAAATTTTCGGAGAGTTTTGAAACCGCCTCGTGGACTGCACTGGATACTTCAAGTCCGTTGGCATCCGGCAACTGAAACACCGCAATTGCAACAGTCGGCTGGTTGGAAAACTGTGTAAAACCGTCATAATTCTCGGCGCCAAGCTCGATAGTGGCGATATCCGAAAGCCGCAGCACGGATCCGTCCGCCGATGCACGGATGATGATTTTCTCAAACTCCTCAATCTCTTCAAGGCGTCCTTGTGCGATGAGCGGGTATTCGAAGGCTTGTCCTCGCGGGGCCGGGTTTTGTCCGATGGTGCCGGCGCCGACTTGTTGGTTCTGGTCTTGAATGGCAGCAATGACGTCATTAGGGGCGAGTTGGAGCGCCGCCATTTTGTCCGCATCCAGCCAAATCCGAAGCGCGTATTTCTTTTCTCCGAAGATGAGCACTTGCCCCACGCCGGGGATGCGGCTTAGCACATCAACAATGTGAAGGTCGGCGTAATTGCTTAAAAAGATTTCATCGTAGCGAGAATCCGGAGCAAATAGATTGACGACCAGTGTGACCGAAGTTCCGGCTTTATCGACACGCACACCCGCCCGCCTCGTTATCTCTGGTAAACTCTGCAAGACACTTTGGATTCGGTTCTGCACATCCACCGCAGCGAGGTCAATATCATAACCGTTCTCGAAGGTAATCGAAATCGAAGACTGCCCGGAGTTCGCACTGCTCGATGACATGTACAACATTCCTCGGGCACCGTTTATAGCCTGTTCAAGCGGTGTTGTGACCGTTTCGGCGACAATCTCGGCACTCGCGCCCGGATAACTTGCTGCAACCGATATCACCGGCGGGGCCACCGGGGGAAAGCGGTCGATCGGCATCAAATATATCGCAAACAGGCCGAACAATAACGTCAATATCGCAACAACGCCGGCAAATATTGGACGCTTAATAAAAAATCCGCTCATGGTTGCGAGGGAGTATTGTCGTTGTTTTCTTCGTGAGATTCGACCTTCATACCCTCATGGAGCCAAGTAGTATCGGAGACGACAACACGCTCGCCCTGCTCGACACCTTCGAGAATGATATGTTGCTTGCCAAAAACGTCACCGAGTTTCACCTTGCGCATTTGAATTGTGTCGTTGTCACCAACAACATAAAGAAGGTGTCCTTCTTGATGTTGTTTTATCGCCTTGCGCGGCACAAGCAAGCTTTCGCGCTCGCTTATATGCACACGTGCGCGCGCAAACTGCCCCGGACGGAGTTTTGCATCAGGATTATCCACGTGTGCACGCATCAGAATCGTATCGGTCGAAGGGGAAACCTCATTATCGATGAAATCAAGCACGCCTTTTCCGATAAAAACATGCCCCGCCATCTCGCCGGTGTCGTTATCATTGTCGCCGGACTTTGAGAGAAATACGCTCACTTCCAAAGGCGCAAGCGCATGATGTTTTTCAATCAAGGACAAGTCGCGCGCGGGAGGGCGAAAGTGAATCTCAATCGGATTCCATTGTACCAATGTTGTTAAAGGTGTTTGGTTGGCAATAACCAAATCGCCGACATCCGCCACTGCCAATCCCATCCGTCCAGACAAGGGCGTTTTGACGCGTGTGCGTCGAAGCGCCAACTCAGCGGCGTCACGTTCGGCGAGAGCGACCTCAACGAGGGCAAGAGCACTGTCGAGTTGCTCGGTCAGTTGTTGCAATTTCTGGCGCGAAGTGATGTTTTCCTCCGCGAGAGGTGTAAAGCGGTCGATCTCGGTTTGCGCGAATGACGAGCTTGCGCGCGCCGAGTTCACTCGAGCTCGAGCTTGGTCGAGTGCGATTTGGTAGGATTCGGGGTCGATAACATAAAGTAGTGTATCTTGCTCGACAAAAGCGCCTTCTTCGAAAGCGCGCTCTGTAATGATTCCACTAACTTGCGCTAGCAATGAAACACTTCGCGTCGCAACCGTTCTCGCCGGATAGTCGCGTTCGATAGGTGTGCTGGCAACGCCAACCTCAACTGTCAAAACTTTGGGAGGTGGTGCCTCGGCATTTTCCTGCGCGAGCGCCTCAAACGCAAGGACAAGCGTGAAAACGGTTGCGCAAAACACGCGCAAAGCATAAGGCGGGGTCATGAGGATAAAGTCATAGAAGTGTCCGGAAAATTCAAATGGTACTCTCGCTCATTCCATCACATTTTTGTGTGTTCGTCAAAACGGGTTAATTCTCAAGCAGGCATCTGCCGTTGTTGATGACAATCTGCTTCTTCTCCTTGTTGCGCACACGAAAGGAAACAGTCTTGTCCTCGCGCCAGAACTCCATCTCCAATACATCGCCCGGAAAAACAGGCGCGGAAAATCGCGCATCAAGCTCACGAATACGCCACGCATCATAGTCACAAACGTGTTGCACCATGCCGCGACAGGCAATTCCATAGCTGCACAGCCCATGGAGAATCGGCCGATTAAATCCCGCACGCGCGGCAAAGCCCGGGTCGACATGGAGCGGGTTTCTATCACCGTTGAGACGATAGAGGAGTGCCTGATTTGGTGTAGTGTGAAGCGGTGCGGTGAAGTCGGCGTCGCGCTCGGGAATCGTGTGCGGCCTGGGTGCGCCGTCTTTCGGTCCGCCGAATCCTCCGTCCCCTCGAAGGAACAATCCGGTAGTTGATGTCGCAAGCGGCGTGTCGTTCCCGAGGCGAAGTTTTGTCTCGACCAACAACAACGCGCCTTTGTCCTCGCCTTTGTCGAAGATCTCGACTACCCGAGTATCGGCGAGCACATCGGCCTCAGGAGGAAGAGGATTATCGATGCGAAGGCGCTGGTCGCCGTGGACAAGAAGGTCGTGATTGATACCAGGAGTATCGATGGCGCCGGCGCTTCGAACCAATACTGTCGCTAGGGTCGGCACGGTTTTCAAACCGCCCTCAAGGCACTCGCACACATATTCAAGTTCGTTTCGGTCGGAAGCATCGGCACCGAAGCCAACGGACAAAGCGTACAATATGACGTCTTTTTCATCATAATGACGCACTTCATCTCTAAAATGAAGAGCACGGAGTTTTTCGTAATCGAGTGGCATGGTTTTCCTTGATGGGGGACCTCTCCGGGGATTGTAGCATTTGAGAAGGTCTTTCCAACCCCTTCCCTTCAATGAGGGAGAATTTCATGGTTTTGTAAATTTAAGCGGCATCTGTCGGCAATAGACCGGAGAATTATAATCTCGCTCAAGTGAGAGCTTTTTCCATGACTACATAATAAATATTTTTTACCGCAATTAAGGAAAATGAAAGACAGGCGAGTATATCCATTAATTTTTGCCTGCGCGGAAATCCTATAATAAAATTACGAAACAAATTTGCGAACCAGCTATAAGCAGAGTATATGAAAAAAACAATCGTGCACGCAGTTACTATTAAGATTACCGGATCAATGTTTTCGCTATGGGCCATGCCGGGTAAAACCGATAGATATACCAATGCCGCCTTAGGGTTGGAAAGTGAAGTTGTAAATCCGAGAAACATAAGCTTGTTATTTTTAATGCTTTTCGTTGCACTGCCTTCTTCCAATGCAGGGCGTGTTAAAATTTTATAACCCAGATAAAGCAAATAAAGAGATCCCAGAACTATAATTAATTTGAACATGCCAGGCGCAATTTCCAAAAGGTATGCGAGAACGGTTATGGAAAGGAATCCGTAAATTATTGAGGCCGCTGTTATCCCCAAGGGAACCATCAGCGCACGGGGCCAGCCATATTGGATTGACGAATCAATCGAGATTAGGGCGTTCGGACCTATAGCGCCGGCCATGAAAAACCATAAAATTGCGAACGAAATTAATTCATGCATTAAAATAAATCACCCAAACTGAAAAATCGTCGGAAATATTAACGAATCTATGTACTTCCCCTTTCGAAACAAAAATGGAGTCTCCCGGATTGCAGTAAATTTTTCTTCCTCCGTGGTCAAGTTCTGCTGTTCCCGATATAACGATGTATAATTCTTCCTGGTCATGCGGCACTTGATGGTCAATCTTGCCAGGTTCATAATAACGAAGTTGAAGATCGCCTTTTGAGAATACAAGTTCGGAAAGCTTTGTTGCACCGGGTATAATCTCTGTTGGGCGCGGCGATGCGGCAAATTTTTTCTTGGCGCTCTTTAGAGGAAATACTTGTGATTTTTCCATATTCATGTTTCTCCTCGCTTCTTTTTAGGGTGCGGCTCCAATAAATTTTCTGCATGAGTCATATTGATATCCTCCAGAATGACAGTTTGTTTCTCAAGCCTCAAGGGGTCGTTTGTTTACGTTAAAAAGAGCAAGCGCAATAATCGCCGACGCGATAGAAAATGCAGTCGCTAGCATGACAGCATAATGGTAACTCCCCGTGCTATCAAATATATGTGCTCCCATCCATGTAGACAGAGATGCGCCTATTTGATGGATAAAGAAAACCAATCCAAAAACTGCACCTTTATTTTCCTTCCCAAAATACTGTAGCGTGAACAGAGATGTCACGATTACAGTTCCCAAATAAGTTGCACCAAAGAGGCTGCTAAATATAATCAATGATGTTTCATCGGTTGACTGCATCAAGAGCCATCCCGAGAGTGCTCTCAAACTGTAAAAACCGGAAAGAAGCACAGCAGGCTTCATCCTGTCGGTTAACCAACCCGCAACAAAGCCACCAAGCATTTCCATTACCCCTAAGATAGAAAGGGATATCCCAACAACGGCAGTTGCAGTGCTCTGGTCCTGCATCATCGGCACAAAATGCACATCAATAAATGCCATATTAACACCACAACCAAAGAATGAGAGCGAAATGAACCAGAAAGCCGGGTTGGATAAGGTTTTTTGCCAAGACATTGCATTGAAACTCTTTTCCGAACTGGTCTGGGCGTTGGATGATTGGTTTACAGGTAATGCAAAAAATAGCATTGGTGTGAGTATAACCAAGAAAAACAAGCCAAGCGCCAAATATACTTCTTGCCACGAAATCGTTAAATTCAAAAACACCCACAGCGGGCTTAATATAACAAAGCCGAGAGCTGTTCCATTTATAAGCAACGCATAAATTAACCCCTTGTGTTTACTGCCTCTGAATGTTTCTTCGACTAAAACACCCATAGGAACATATTGCACTGCAGCTAGAGCAAAAGCCGAAAGTCCGCCATAAATTGCAACAAAAGCATAAAAATTTACAACAAGTGCAGAAGCTATAAAGCTAAAGGATATTAAAATATTTCCTAAAAGAATAGTTTTGCGAACACCTAACCTGTCACTAAGCAAACCGGCAACCCACGAACCAACTCCGGTAATCATCATGAAGGTTACGCCAGACAAAGAGAACTCAGAGCGGCTCACACCGAAGGATGTGCAAATATCGATAAACCAAACCTGAAAAACATTTTTCACACTCGAGGAGAAAAACATAAGCAGGAAGCTTGTGAAAATTAATAAATAGACGTATTTCTTACTTGAACTTAACATCGAATTCTTGCCTCCAGTTTTACAGACATACAGTGCTTTCAATATCAATTTCATCAAAATAAATTTGATATGTATAGGTTGCATTAATGAAAATGTTGCCAATATTGCAACTTGAAATAAAATTTTGAATTTACATTTTTTCTGGTATGTTGAGTTTCGTATGAATCAAAATAACCTTAGTGCTGTTGATTGGTCGTCCATACCAAAACCGGAGGACGACGGGAAAGCCTCGCATTTGTGCGGGATGAAAGTGCCGTCCGCTGCAATGAAAAGCACGGACGGGCGTTACGTTGACATATCTTCCCTACCGGGGGTGACGGTCGTGTTTGTCTATCCGATGACGGGCAGGCCGGATACTCCTTTGCCGGATGGATGGGACCAGATACCGGGCGCGCGCGGCTGCACTCCCCAATCCTGTTCGTTTCGAGATCTTTACGCGGAGTTTCAGTCTTTGGGCGTTAAAAATTTATTTGGCCTGTCGACGCAAAGCACGCAGTATCAGGACGAGGCTGTCAAACGCTTACATTTACCATTTCCGATGCTGTCGGATTCAAACCTCAATTTTTCAAAAGCGTTAGGTTTGCCAAGTATGGTTGTCGAGAGAATGACGCTATTGAAGCGAATAACTTTTGTAATTAACGACGGGACTATAAATAAGGTTTTCTATCCGGTTTTTCCGCCAGATAAAAATGCTGCTGAAGTCATTCGTTATTTGAAGCAGCGCCGATAAAAACAGGTTAGAAAAACTATCCGGAACGGTTCGCGTCTCCCACAATCTCCAGAACCGTCCGAGCGGCACGTTCCGAAGGCACGCTGCTTCCGATGCTCATCATGGCACAAAACTCGTCTAAATGTCCGAGAATTCGTTCGCGTCCGGGTGGAGTCAAAATGCGTTGCAACGCCGCGGCAACCTTTTCCTTTTCCAGTTCTTCTTGTAGATACTCTTCGGTCGCGGGAGCATCCAGCACTAAATTCACCAACGACAGGGATGGTGTGCGCAACAATCGTGCCCCCAGATAAGCGTTGAAGGCATGCTCGCGCAACCCTACAACCATCGGAACGCGCGCCAATCCCAGCTCCAAAACCGCCGTTCCCACCGCAACCAATGCGGCATTTGCGGCTCCGAACAATCCGATTCGCTCCTCCTCGCCGAACAGCAGCAAAACCTTGCCGCACCAATTCGATTGCTTCGATTCCAGTAGCGGACGAACTTCTTCGCGTCCCAAGAGCACAAGGCGAACATCCCCGGTCAGTTCGCGCAGACGCAAGCCGGCTTCAACGAATCTATCAACATGACGCTCGACCTCTCCGCGACGACTTCCCGGCAATAAAGCAACAACATGCTCGTCCGTGTTGATATCATGACGTTTGCGAAACGCCTCTCCGTCTTGGAGCGTGGGAACCTCTTCCAAAGCGGGATGTCCGACGTAGGTGCAAGCAGGTCCTTTTGCGCGGCGGAACACTTCTTCTTCAAACGGTAACAGTACCATTATATGATCGATATACGCGCGCATACGAGTCGCGCGATGGCGCCGCCACGCCCAAACACTTGGTGCAACATACGCGATAATGGGAATCATTTTGTTGTGCGCGCGCACGCGTTTTGCAACACGGTGCGTAAAGTCGGGGCTGTCAATCAGAACGAGCGCGTCCGGTGACTCATGTAAGGCAAATTCGGCGGTTTCACGAATGCGGCGCAACAATAACGGCAGGCGCTTCACGACATCCCATATCCCGACAACCGCCGTATCATTTATACTGTGCAACGAATTCAATCCCTGCGCCGACATCGCCGCGCCTCCAACACCCATGAACGATATCGGCCGCGTTAATGCGCATCGCAACGATGACATTAGCTGCGCGCCAAACCGATCTCCGGAAACCTCGCCGGCGACCAGCATAATGCGTAAGGGTTTATCGGTCGTCCTGGTCATGGGAGGTGCGCTCGGTTATCTCGTCCGCCTCAAGCGAAAGCAAAAACATTTCTTCCGCATCAATGCGCCTGGCAATCGCTTCGGCATCCACCAAGAGGCACCCCCCCGCTTGCAGCACGATGCCTGACAATCCCGCCCGTGATGCCTCGATGATTGTTTTTTCGCCAATCACCGGCCAGTCCAGTTCCCGGGTTTGCAACGGCTTGGGGAGTTTTACAAAAACTCCTGCACGCTCTTGGGAAGAGCCGCGCAACGATTCTCCCAACTCGCTTACACGACGCAGCATGTTATTGGTCTGCTCTTGCGCTTCCACCGCTAACACAACCCCTCGGCACACAACAACTCCCTGGCCAATGTCATATTTCGCGCTCGCGCGCGCAACTTTTATACCGAGCGTGATATCTTTTTGTGTTTCGTTGTTCGCACAATGATGTCCGAGAAACCCGGGAGCGGTCAGCAACGACTCGCAAATTTCTTGTGCGGCTATAATGCGAAAACCGCCACGTTCCTTAAGGTAGCGTTGAAGCGCTTGCAATAACTGTTCGTCACTGCTTCGTTTGGTGATGACCCAGTGAAGCAGGAATTTCCAACCTTCGCTATCGCCTCGAAAGTTTCGCAAGCCCGGACGGCGGACTTTTCCGACGATTACCAAGTCCCTTACACCTCCTTTTTGCAACAGGGAAATTCCGCGCCGCAGTTCACCCATGTTTATCCAGTGGGGTGCGAACGGATCCAGCGAACCATCCGCCTCGCCGGTAAGTGCCAGCACGGTGACATCGCGTCCCTGTTTAAGTGCCGCCCGTGCGACCATCCCCGGTAATGCGCCGCCGCCGGCAATGATTCCCAAAGGTGCCGCGTTCATTCGGCGTTATTCGGCGAAATCGTCGCCGGGCATGCACAAAGAACATTTGCCGACATCGAGAACAAAGTCACGCAGCAAATTTACATGAGCATTTTTGTCGAAGGTGTTGGTAAGGCTCTCGGCGCGCGCGCGAAGCGAGTCCTTTGTATCGAAGAGGATGTCGTAAGCGCGTTTAATGGCGCGGATTTCCGCGGTTTTGAATCCGTGCCTGCGCAATCCGACAAGATTGATCCCCTTCAGGGTTGCGGGCATATCTGAGACCAGTGCAAAAGGAAGGACATCATTACGTACGCCTGTCATGCCCCCGACCATCGCATATTTACCAATCCTGACGAATTGTTGTACCGCGCTGTTGCCGCCGAGAATGGCAAAATCATCGATTTTGCAATGCCCTCCGGTCATCGCTGCTGCCGAAAAAATCACATGATTGCCAATAATGCCGTCATGGCCTACATGGCTGTTGCATTGAAATAGGCAGTCGGTGCCGATGCGCGTCAGCAGCCCGCCGCCCTGTGTTCCGCGTGAAATGGTGACATTTTCGCGGATGATTGAACGTGCGCCAATTTCGAGAAAGCTTTCCTCACCGTCAAACTTCATGTCTTGAGGCTCGCTGCCGATACAAGCATGGGGAAACACCACGACGTTTTTGCCGAGACGGCTGTTACCGCACACCACAACATTCGGGTGCAGCTTTACTCCGGATTCAAGGATGGTTTTAGGTCCGATGTGGCAGAAAGCGCCGATTTCGACACTCTTGTGGATACGAGCATCGTCGGCAATGATGGCGGTGGGATGAATACGCGCTTTCATCAACCTGCGCGCTCTTATCTAATCGTCGGTGGCTGCGGCGAGCAACGCACTGCATTCGGCTTCCGCAACCAGCACATCGTTAACTTTTGCCTCGCCGGAAAATCGCCAAATGTTCCGGCGCATTCCTATCTTCTCAACATGCAGACAAAGCCGGTCACCGGGAAGGACGGGCCTTCGGAAACGCGCACCGTCAATTGCAACCATGTAAGTCATCGGGTCGGGAATGTTTGCGCGATGCGCTGCAACCGCTCCAGCCGTTTGCGCAATCGCCTCGACTATCAACACGCCCGGTAACACGGGACGTTCGGGGAAATGTCCCTGGAAGAAAGGTTCGTTGATAGAGACGTTTTTGATTCCGACGGCGCTTTCCGAACCGACGATGTTTTCAACGCGCTCGATCATCAAGAACGGATAACGATGCGGAAGCAACCGCATGATGTCTGCGAGGTCAAGGCTCTCGCCCGAGGCTTGGGTGTCCATGGTGACATTATAGGGGAGCCGCGCGAGAGGGACAAGGTCCGCGAATGTGCCACGCTCTAGTCTTTGCGTCTGCCTTTTACGAGTTTTGTTAGTGCGGCGGCTTCTCTGCGCCAGAGTGCGAGAGGTTTGGCGGGATAGCCTGCGTGGGTTTCGCCCGCGGGGATGTCGCGGGGGACTCCCGAGTTTGCCGCAATCCGAACGCCGTCGCCGAGTTCGATGTGTCCCGCAATTCCGACCCGTCCACCCAATACGACAAATGCACCGAGTTTCGTGCTTCCTGAGATTCCCGTTTGTCCGGCGATAACGCATCCGCGCCCGATTACGACGTTATGGGCAATTTGCACAAGGTTGTCGATCTTGGATCCTTCACCGATGATGGTATCGTCAAGAAAGCCGCGGTCGACACAAGTGTTGGCGCCGAGATCGACATCGTCTTGGATGAGAACACGTCCGACTTGCGGGATTTTACGATGTCCTTGCGGGCCCATAGCAAACCCGAAGCCGTCTTGTCCGATGCGCACGCCGGTATGGAGGATAACGCCGTCTCCGATGAGTGCGTGCGAAATAGAAACATGTGGGGCGATTATGCAGTTGCGTCCGATAGTAACTCCCCTGCCAACGACAGTGTGCGCGCCAATTCTCGTGCCTCGACCGACACGCGCCCCCGCGCCGATGACGGCACCGGTTTCAAGGTTTACGTTTTCTTCGAGGATGGCATCAACCGCAATGTAGGCATTGGAGTCCGTCTTCTCTAACCGGGATTCGTCGTTGGAGTTTGCGTTTGCACCGTCGGCTTCGGGATAGAACAACGCAACAGCCTCGCCAAAGGCTCGATAAGCATCCTTGCTGGCAAGAATTGCCATGTTTTTCGGGACGGTAGTAAATTTTTCGGCGTTCGCGACATCAAGAATGCACGCACCGGCTTTGCTGTTGAGAAAGTCGTTGCGGTATTTCGGGTGGGTGAAGAAGCACAAATCGCGCGGGCCTGCCGACCGCAGAGGCGCAACATCCTCAAGAACGTGCTCTTCGTTTCCGTTCGAGGTTATCTCCGCACCGACGGTTTGAGCGATTTCGCCAAGACGGAAGGGTCCGGCGTTGCGGTAAAACCTCGCATCCGCCATTATGCGTCTCCTGTCAGCGGGGATTACTGCTCCCCGGAGGTGCCGTCCGAGGTCTCTGCATCGGGGTTTTCCGAAACTTCGTCACCGGTGCCGTCGGGCACGGTCGACAGCGGCGAGGCGGGCGCCGGCGGAATCGTTCGAGGCAGGACGACCACGGTGGGTAAACGCTCGTCCAAAGCGGTGACAACGTCGTCGGTCACATTCTGCTCTGCGGGGATGGTGTAGCCGATGTCGGCGGAGAGAATTCCTTGTGGGTTGACAAGCAAGTCGGCGCCGCGTTCGAGGCGCAGGTCGTTAAAAATCTCCGCGAGATGATTCTCGACTTCGCGCTGCGCTTCAAACGCTCCGTTTTGGACGGCCTGCAAACGCTGCGAGAGTTCGGCTCGAACGCGTGTAAGCTTTTCGTCAAGCTGTCGATAGCCGGTTTGGAGTTCCTCTTCAGAGATGTCGTCCGCTTTGGCTTTGAGTTCCTTTTCTTCTTCGATGAGGTCGGCTTCCTCTTGTTGCGCATCCGAACGGATGGCGGTGATCTGGTCGCTAACTTGTCTTCGAATATCGAGCATCGCAGACGAACCGACAAGCACCTGTTGCACGTCGACGAAGAGCAAGTCGCCTATCTGTACGCCCGATTCTTCCTGTGCGTTCGCGAAACTCACGCAACAAGCTGTTGCGATAATCGCCAAGGTGAGAGTTTGCCAGAATGTTTGCATGGTTTGTTTCATGATTTTCTCCAGTTGTATTTAGAATTTCGTTCCTGCACTGAATCGGAACCGTTCGGTTTTGTCGTAATCCTCTTTGACAAGGGTTCTCGAGAAATCAAAGCGCACCGGCCCGATGGGCGACTCCCAGAAGAGGCCGACACCGACACCCACGCGCGGTTTGAAACCGTCTTCGATTTGGGTGGTTGGGGTCAGGGTGGGTACGGTTTCGCCCTCCTCGTTTGTACGCGTACCTGCTATGAATTCGTCTTCGTTGTCGGTGATTCCGATCCAGCCGAAGTCGGTGAAGATATTGCCCGAAAGCGCGAGTTCCTCGGGGATGAAAGGCAACGGCATGACAAGCGCGACCGTTCCGATGGCAAAGGCCTGTGCGCCGATGGCGTCATCGGTTCGGAGGTCGCGCGGACCGACACCCGCTCGTTCGAATCCGCGAAAAGAAGTGCCTCCCTTGAAGAAGCGGTCGTTAAGGCGGACATCTTCACCAAGCCCGTGTACGTAACCTCCGGTCAAGCGGAATGTCCCAACCCAATTCTCGGTAAACTCGTGAAAATACTGGTAGCGAAACTCCTGCTTGGTGAAGTTCACGCTGCCCGGCGGCAGGGAGGCGTCTTGGTCGAAGGAAAAATACCAGCCTTCGGAGGGGTTGATGGGGTCGTCGCGGCGGTCGGTGGAAATCGTATAACCCAGTAGCGAGCGCGTGTGATCTCCCTGGGCATCTTGAACGATGGCCGAGGCATCGGAGGCGACATTGTCAACGCTTTCGTCAAGGTAACGATAACGCGAGGTCAGGTACCAGTCGGCGCCAAGCGGAAACCCCAGCCGGACACCGACACCAAGGGTGCGCTCGTCAAAGGACGATTCGCTTTGGAAATCGGTTTCGGTGCCAAACAAATCAATACCGGCGGAGAGCTGGCGTCCAAGGAATCGCGGTTCGGTAAAGCGGAGATCAAGGGTTTGGCGGTTTTCTCCATAGGCGAAGCGTGTTTGTACGGTCTGTCCACGCCCGCGAAAGTTACGCTCGGTCAGCGAGATGTCACCCACGAGATTGTCGACCGATGAAAAGCCGATACCAAAAGAAAGTTCGCCGGTGGCGCGCTCGACGACATTGAAGTCGAGAATGGAAAGGTCGGATGCCGAGCCTTCACGTTCGACAACCTCGACAGAGGCAAAGTAGCCGAGTCCACGTATATTACGCTCGGAGCGTGCGCGCAGTGCCCGGTTGAAAGCGTCTTTTTCGACCAGTTCGATTTCGCGGCGGATGACCTCGTCAAGCGTGCGCGAATTTCCGGTGATATTGATGCGCTCAACATAAACGCGCTGGCCTTCTTCGATGCGAAAGACGACGTCAACGGTTTGCGTTTCCTGGTTGCGTCGAACTTGCGGACGCACATCCGCAAAGACGAAACCTTCCTCGCCCAGCAGCAAAATGATGTCGCTGATGACTGCTTCAAGTGCGCCGGCCTCGTAGGGGTCGCCGGTTTCAAACTCAATCAGCGAGAGGAATTGCTCGGTATCAAGACGCGCAACATCCGTGGCGATTTCGATGTCACCGAAGTTGTACGGAACGCCTTCTTCCAGGGTAAAAGTGATGAAGAAATCGCTTCCGTCCGGCGTGAGTTCGGCGACACCCGAGATAATCCGAATGTCGGCGTAACTATTGTTGAGGTAGAATTGCCGCAGCAGTTCACGGTCGAGGGCAAGGCGGTCGGGATCGTAGTTGTCGCCGGTTACGAAAAAGTTCCACCAGTTACTCTCCTCGGTGGAAATAACCTCTTTTAATTCCGAATCGCTGAACACGTCGTTGCCGATGAAGTTGATGGCTCGGATGCCGGTCACGGGTCCTTCGAAGATCTCATAGACAAGATCAATGCGGTTCTGCTCAAGATTGATGGCCTTGGGCTCGACCCGTGCGGCGAAACGTCCCTGTCGACGGTAGAGATCGATGATTCGCTTGGTGTCTGCTTGCACCTGCGTGCGGTTAAAAGTAGCCCGCTCGCGCAGGAGCGTTTCCGTGCGCAGGGTTTCATCGTCGATGATGTCGTTGCCCTCGAAGGCGATGCGGTTGATAATCGGATTCTCCTGCACCACGACGACAAGGCGTGCGCCTTCCTCGGAAATTTCCACATCCGAGAACAGTCCCGTCGCATACAGCGCCTTGAGCGCCGAATCCAACGCGGCGGGATCGAACTCGTCGCCCACGCTTAACGGCAAATAAGACAAAACCGTTTCGGCGTCAACGCGCAGATTTCCGGAGATGGCAATCTCTTCAATAATCGCGCCGCTTTGTGCTTGGGCCTCTTTGTTGGAGGAATACGCGACAGCAAGCATCAAACATGCCGCGAAGACTGCAATCTTGCGTAAATACACTTGGCTCTCCTTTTTTCTAACTTAGCACGTCACGAAGGTACGTAAACAGTTTGAGGTGGCGCAAGTCGTTCCATGTAACAAACACCATGAGTAAAATGACAAAAGCTAAGCCGAGATGGAATCCGGCATTCTGGTAACGTTGCGCGAGAGGTCTTCCGAGCAACCCCTCAATGGAATAATACAACAGATGCCCGCCGTCGAGAAGGGGGATGGGAAACAGGTTGATAAGCCCGATGCTCACCGACAACAGCGCGGTTAACTGGATGAGCGCAAGCCACCCGATTTCCGCCGTTTGCCCCGATATCTGCGCGATGCGGATGGGGCCGCCCAGCTGGTCGGCGTTGCGCTGACCGGTGATCATCTGTCCGATGTAACCGAGGGTATCGCGCGTGATGGCGTAGGTGCGCGAGATTCCCTGCCCTATCGCGCCGATAATTCCGTATTCAACATGGCGAATCTCTTCGTCCTGCGTTCCGGCGTGCTGGAGGACTCCTAGAACACCGGCGCGGGTTTCGTTTCCGAACAGGTCGGTGACGGTCTCCCATCTCGGCGTGACCGCAAGGATGAGAAAGTCGCCGCCGCGGTCAATGGTGAATTCGAGTGATTCGTCGGGATGGCGCAAGACTTCCTCGCGAATGTCCTGGAAGGATTCGATTTCGACGCCGTCAATAGCGCGAACGATGTCGCCGGCAAGCAGTCCGGCTTGTTCGGCGGCGCTGTCGGGACGCACTTCGTCAATGCGCGGCGGTCTTGAATATTCTCCGAAAAAGAAAGCGAGCGTCGCAAAGATAACAATCGCGAGAATGAAATTCGCAATCGGTCCCGCGGCCGCGACCGCCATGCGGGCACCCACGGACTTTGTATGGAAATTACCCTCGTCGTCTTCGTCAAGACTCGAGTTGTCGGGAGTGCTTGCAACGTTGGCGTCGCCATGGAAGCGAACATATCCGCCCAGGGGTATCCAGGAGAATTTCCAGCGGGTGCCGTGTTTGTCGGTGTAACCGAAGATTTCGGAACCGAATCCCACCGAAAAGGTTTCGACGCGCACGCCGTTCCAGCGCGCGACGGCAAAATGCCCAAGTTCGTGGAAAAACACCACAACCGTCAGCACGAACAGAAAGGGCAGGATGTACCCGGCACTCGAGGAGAGAAACCCGAAAAAACCAGCGAGCATTTCCATTTTTGTCTACCTAATCTTCATTTCGAAAGCCTCGTTTCATCGAGACTTCCGGCATAATAGCATGATTGCGGTTTTACGCAATCTTTTCCATATGTGGGTTTGGCACGCCGGCGGGGGTATGCGGGAGATTCCGGCGGCTACGGGCGCGCCTGTTGATGTTCTCGAGGGTTTTGCGCCGGGCGAGCCGGTCAAGCTCGAAGACGTCGTCAAAATTCTGCGGTGTCCCGAGGGCGCCGGGTGCTGCCGCCATCTCCTCGAGGACGCCTTCGATGGCGGGGAGGATGTCAGTGAAGCGCAGCCGTAATTCCAAAAACGCGGCCACGGCGACCTCGTTGGCGGCGTTGAGCACGGTTGCGGAGCCGTCATCCCGCTCGAGGGCCGTGCGGGCGAGGCGCAATGCGGGAAAACGCTTCTCGCAGGCGGGCTCGAAGTCGAGGGCGCCGATTTTTGCGAGGTCGAAACTCGCGGTGCCCGCGCGCATTCGCTCGGGGTATGCGAGTGCATGAGCGATGGGAACGCGCATGTCGGGTGCGGACATATGTGCCATGACGGAGCCGTCAACGTAGGCGACCATCGCATGTACAACGGACTGGGGATGAAGCATAACGCGAAATTTTTCGTGTCCGACGGGAAAGAGCCAATGGGCTTCGATGAGTTCGAGCCCCTTATTCATCAGTGTTGCCGAATCGATGGAGATTTTTGCTCCCATGCTCCAAGTAGGATGTTGAAGCGCTTGGGCGGGAGTGACGTTTTCGAGTTCGTCAAGCGTATTGTTGCGGAAGGGTCCGCCCGATGCGGTAAGGGTGATGTAATCAATCCATTCGGCGCGTTCGGGATCGAACAGTTGGAAGATGGCATTGTGTTCGGAGTCCACCGGTAACAGTCGCGCACGGGAGCGTTGCGCCGCTTCCATGAAGAGTTTTCCGGCGGCGGCAAGACATTCCTTGTTCGCCATGGCGACGCATCCCCCCTGCGCGACGATCTCGAGGGCAGGTTTGAGACAGTCCATTCCGACGATGGCGACCATTGTCCAATCGACCGGGCGCGCGGCGGCTTCGAGCAATCCCGATGCTCCCGCCGCGCAGGTGATGCCGGTACCACGGAGTCGCTCTTTGAGTTCGGGGAAAAGCGTTTCATCTCCGATGACCGCCGTTTTTGCATTCAACCGTACGGCTTGCTCGCATAACAGTTCAATGTTCGAGTGCGCCGTTAGAACTTCAACCTGAAACTCGTCCGCGCGCGCTTCGAGCAGTTCGATGGTGTTGCGGCCGATGGAACCGGTCGAGCCGAACACGCTCACTCGTCGAGACTTAATTACATCCATAAGAAAATGCCTTGCGCGACGGTTTCGGCATTAAGACTCTCGATGCTTTGAGGTTGTTCACGCATTAATCCGAACAGCACGACAAACCACAGACCGATAAGAAGCGAATCGATGCGATCAAGCACGCCGCCATGTCCGGGCAGGAGCTTGCCGGAGTCTTTTACCCCGATGCGACGTTTGAGAAAAGACTCGCATAAATCCCCCCCCTGCGAAACCGCCGCCGTGACGGCTCCCAAAATTGCGAGCGCGATGATGCTGGTGTCGAACTGAAGAATTTTTGCGCACTCGATGCCCGCAATCCCCCCGAC
The DNA here is from genome assembly GCA_026708545.1 of Hyphomicrobiales bacterium. Classification (GTDB taxonomy): domain Bacteria; phylum Pseudomonadota; class Alphaproteobacteria; order JAPOUT01; family JAPOUT01; genus JAPOUT01. Next base: position 31,692 of record JAPOUT010000001.1, on the reverse strand, counting down.
AACACCGCCGAAGACAACCGCGCCGGCGAATCCTGCCCAGGTTTTGTTGGGAGAGATTTTTACGGCCATGCGAGGCCCCTTGATGACGCGCCCGCAACAGAAGGCCCCGCTGTCGGCGGCGACAATCACCGCCAGCAACCATAACAGGATTATCATGCCGGCGGCAGCCCATCCCGTAACGCCCAGATGCGCCGCAAGCATCAAACCTCCCAAAAGCACCGGTAGCAACAATAGGGGAAACACAAGTCCGCCGGATTTTTGCGCCCGCGCGTATGTTGCCAGCAGGCATGTCGACGCCAGAAGCGCGGCGCCGATTTCAAACCAGCCCCATGCGAAGGTCAGCAGCAATATAGGCAACGCAACGATGCACACAAGTCCTTCGAGGCTGCGCCAGTTTGTTTTATCCAGCCGCCACAATTCCGCCGCCGCCACTATTCCGACCAGCGAGAGCAGTCCGAGCCAAAATAATCCGCCACGCCACAAGCATGCCAGCACGACTGCCAGTGCAATGATCGTGGTCATCAGGCGCAAAGGGAGTTCTTTTGTCGGTTTCATGCTCCCGCCGCCCTGTTGGGGTAGGTTCCTGCGCGCGAGGTGCGCTGCCGAAATATTTCCATGGCCTCGCGCAACGCTTCCGCGCCAAAATCAGGCCACAACACGTCCAGGAACAGAAGTTCCGAATAGGCGCTCTCCCAAAGGAGAAAATTGCTCAGGCGCTGTTCGCCGCCGGTTCGAATTAACAAGTCCGGCGGCGGCATTCCCGCGGTCGATAAATGCGCGCCAATCTCGGAGGTGTTGACCTCTTCGGGATCCATCCGGCCATCGGCAATCTTGCGCGCTATTTGCTTGACGGCGCGGGTAAGGTCGTAGCGTCCGGAATAGTTGAACGCCAAATTGATGTGGACGACATCATTGTCTCTTGTGAGCGATTCGGCTTCCTCAATACTCTCGATCAACTTGGCATCAAGACCGTGACGTTCGCCGAGCACCCGCACGTGCGCACCTTTGCGGTGAAGTTCTTCGAGATGTTCGCCGGAGAAGTTTCGTGCCAGCCCCATCAGCGCGTCGACCTCGTCGGGCGCGCGATTCCAATTCTCCGTGCTGAAGGCATAGAAGGTCAGCCACGGGACGTTTTCACTGATGGCGGCATCAATGGTGCGGCGCAGGGCGAGCGCGCCTTGCCGATGTCCCCGAAGCGCCGGGACGCCGTTTGCCCGTGCCCACCGGCGGTTGCCGTCCATAGTGAAGGCGATGTGATGGGGTACGGTCTGATTCCCGCACACCTTGGTGTGTGACTCAACCGTGTCAAAAAACGAACGTGCGCGCCTAAGGTTCATGCGCCACCCACGACAATATTAAACTTGCATGACCTCACGTTCCTTGATCGCGAGGGTTTCGTCGATGCGGGAGACGTGGAGGTCGGTGAGTTTCTGAATCTCGTTCGAGCGGGATCGGTGTTCGTCTTGGCTGATCTCGCCTTTCTTTTCGGATGCGCGCAATTGCTCCATCCCGTCGCGCCGGACGTTTCGAATGGCAATGCGGGCCTGCTCGGCGTATTTGGCGGCCAGGCGTGAAAGTTCCTTGCGCCGTTCTTCGCTTAAAGGCGGAACCGGGATGCGCAGCACTTGTCCTTCGGTCTGCGGATTGACTCCTAAATCCGCGCTGATGATCGCCTTCTCCACCGCGGCGACTTGCTCGCGGTCCCAGACTTGCACGCTCAGGGTCCGGGCGTCCGGAACGGAGATGCTTGCCATTTGGTCCAGCGGCATGGATTGTCCGTAGGCTTCAACACGCACGGATTCCAGCATTCCCGCATTCGCGCGCCCGGTTCGAAGCCCGTTGAACTCGGAGCGCAAAGACGCCAAGCCGCCTTCCATCCGGCGTTTCAAATCATCAATGCTAAAAACATTCTCGCTCATTTTGTCTCCGACTCTACCTTATCATTCTCCCCGCTGGCGGCCATTATAGCATTAATCGAGGGATTCGGCACGCCCGCCGTTCGAGTCAATACGCGTGAAAACGCCTCCGCCGCCCGACACCCGGGCGAGATTGCCCCTCTCCTCGATTGAAAACAATAATATAGGCATGCCGGTGTCGCGTGCCAACGCCAAGGCGGTGGCATCCATGAAGCGCAGGCCCCGCGCGAGGGACTCGTCGTAGGAAATGTGGTCGAAGCGCGCGCCTCCACCTGCCGATGCTTTTGGGTCGGCGGCGTAGACGCCGTCGACTTTGGTGGCTTTGAAGAGGGCGTTGCAATTCATCTCGGCTGCGCGCAAGGCTGCGGCGGTATCTGTGGTGAAGTAGGGGTGGCCCGTCCCGCCGACGAAGATGGCGACGCTTTCCTCTTGCAGACATTGCAACGCTTCGCCGCGCGTGTAGGGGCGGCAGAATCCTCCCATATCGCCGATGGGCATGGCTGAAAACACATGGGCTGCCCGCCCTGCCCGCCGCAATGCCGCCGCTAGAAACACGCCGTTCATGCAGGTTGCCAGCATGCCGACGGCATCGGCTTGGGGTTGTTCCATGGAGAACTTCCCACCTGAGACGCCGCGGAAGAAATTTCCCCCGCCGATGACGATGCCAAAGGTGACACCTACTTTGGATGCTTCGACGATGTCTTCGGCAATGCGTTCAAGGGCATCGGTGTCGATTCCGAGGTCGCGTCCGCCGGCAAGACTCTCGCCCGAGAGTTTCAGCAACACGCGTGCGTAGGGAGGCATTGTTTTTTGTTTAAGAGTCGTCGTCAATAGGTTCGGCGAGCGCGAAGCGCAAAAATCCGGACAATTGCACCTCGGCGCCGATATCCCCGGAGGCGTCCCCGAGTGCTTTGGCGACCGATATCTTCGCATTCATAACAAAGTCCTGGTTTGCCATTTCCTCGACATTGCGCGGGGCGTTCGCCGCAACGTGCATGGCGAGTTGCTTGCCGATGGTTGCAAGCGATTCGGGCGGTGCGGACGATTCGACCGCGACCAACGCCGCAAGCCTGCCAATGTCGTCGTTGATTTTATTGTGCACGTAACCGACCACCGCACCGCTTGAGGCGCGCAGCACGCCCGAGCGCCGCAGTCGGAGGTTTTCGCGAATGGTTCCGCCGGCAATCTCTTGTATTTGTTCTTTGACGTTCACGCCCGCGCCGGGATAGTTCGCCGACAACAACGCGTTGACATCACCGCCCTGTTCAAGAGCGAGTTCGGCGACATCCCGTGCCAATGCGCAGAATTCCTTGGTGCGGGCGGCGAAATCGGTTTCGGTGTTGATCTCGACCAGCGCGCCGCGCAGACCGTCTATCGCAAGGGCAATGCCTCCTTCGCCGGCTTCGCGTCCCATCTTCGCGCCGGCGCGTTCGCGCGATTCGGCGCGCAACTGCTCTTCGGCACGCGCGACATCCCCGTTGCAAGCTTGCAATGCGTTTCGACATTGAACCACGCCGGCTCCCGTCTTCTGGCGCAGTGCCATTACGTCGGATGCGGATATTTCGCTCACGGGGTTTCCTCCGGTTCTGTTTTTGACTCTTCCGGTTTTGCTTCCGGGTCCTCGGATGCCGCCTCGGCAGGTGTTTCAACTTCTGCGGAAGCGTTCTCTTTTGCGGGAGTGCCCTCTTCCGCCGCTTCAACCAGGGCTTCGGCGTTGTCCGCCTCGTCTGCCTCAAAGGCCGCGTTTTCCTGGTACTCCGAGACCCCGTCCAATGCCGCCGCCGAAATCAATTTGCAATAGAGCAGTATCGCCCGCGCCCCGTCGTCGTTTCCCGGAATCGGATAAGCGATGTCGTCGGGGTTGCTGTTGGAATCCAGTACCGCCATTACGGGTATCCCCAACTGCTGCGCTTCGCGAACGGCGATGGACTCTTTATTTGTGTCGATGACGAACATCAAATCGGGGAGGTCGCCCATGCCCTTGATACCGCCCAGGGCCCTGTTCAATTTGTTGCGTTCACGCGTGAGTTTCAACCGTTCTTTCTTGCTCAAGCCCGATGCCTCTTCCTCGGCAAGAACATCTTCCAAGTGGCCCAAACGTTTTATCGAGTTGCTGATGGTCTGCCAGTTGGTAAGCGTTCCGCCGAGCCAGCGGTAGTCGATGTAGTATTGCGCGCACGCTTGTGCCGCTTCGCTCAAAGGCTTTCCCGCGGCCGTTTTCGTTCCGACGAAAAGGATGCGTCCGCCTTCCCGGGTTGTTTCCCGTGCAACGGCGAGCGCCCGGTGGAGCAACGGCATTGTGTGGGTGAGATCAATGATGTGAACGTTGTTGCGCACGCCAAACAGATAGGGATCCATTTTCGGATTCCATCTGTGTCGTTGGTGTCCGAAATGCACTCCGGCATCAAGCAGTTCGCGCATGGTGAAATCGGGGATCGCCATCGCTGTGGGTTCCTTATGCGTTTGACCGCTCCCGCATACCGGCCGCATGGAAACGGGCGCATGAAAACCACGGAAGGGAATCGTGCGCACGCACAAAGCCCTCCCGACCATTTCAATCCGGCACCGGGAGATACTCGGAATATACCGGGTGTGAGGATTTTTTCAAGGGTTTATTCGTGCGGGGTGCGCGCGGCGGCGACGGATTCGATGCCTGCCAGGGATTCGATATGCTCGCGCGCGGCCTTGTCGAGGGTGAAATGTCCGCCCAATCGCAGGCGCGCGTCACCCTCGGGCTTGCCCGCCCCGCGCAGAATCAGCACCACCAGGACCTCTTCCCCGTCCTCCGCGCCGTTCTCGCGCCGGACGGCCTCAAGGCTTTGGCGCAGAGGGGGCAGGGCGAGCGAATCACTTACCCGAATCTCGAGAATCGGGAGGGATTGGGAGGAGGGAGGGGCCGAGGGAATCGGCGGGGGCGCGGCCGGCACCGGGGATGGTTGGGCCGGTTGCGCCCTCCGTGCGGGCTTCCTCGCGAGAAATGTCTCGAGGGCCTCGATATTGGAAATACGCACTCGGGTGTCGCCTACGTCTTCGCCGGATTGGAACTCGATGTGGGCAACAACCAGGCGTCCGACTTCCAGAAGCGGACGCGACTGCGTGAGGGCCTCGGAGAATATGATGCCCTCGAACTCGCTGGTGGGATCCGAGAGCGCGACAAAAGCGTAGCGGCTTCCTTTTGACGACTTTCGTTCTTTGACGCCGGTGACCACGCCTGCCAGGATTGCGCTGTGTCGATTGCTTTCCCGCGCAGTCCGCAGGCTCATGGCTCCCGCGTTGGCGAGGTCTTCCCTGTAGGGATCGAGGGGGTGGCCGGAGAGATGGAACCCGATCGCTTCGAATTCGTGGCGCAGGCGCTCTATGTCCTCCCACATCGGTGCGTCTTTCAGCGGAGCGTCTTGCAGGGTTGCATTGGAATTGCCGCCGCCGAAGAGATTGTCTTGCGCGTCCTCCTGTTCGGTCAATTCACGCGCGGAGATGGAGATGAGCCGGTCGGATTCCTGGAGGATTCGGTTGCGGTTGGGCTCAAGGGCATCGAAGGCACCGGCTTTTATCAAAAACTCCCATGCGCGCTTGGGCATTTGTCGCGGGGAAACCCGCCGTGCGAAATCAAACAGGTCGCGGAAGTTACCGCCTTCCTCGCGCACTTTTGCAATGTGGCGGGCGGCGCGGCGTCCGATGTTGCGCACGGCGGAGAGAGCGTAGAGAATCGATCCGTCGTCGTCGATGGCGAAGACTTCTCCGGAGCGATTGACGCAGGGTGCTTGCAAGGTGATGTTGATGTGTTCGGCTTCTCCTCGCAGGTCGCGGATTCTATCGGTGTTGCTCATGTCCCAGCTCATGCATGCGGCGAGGAAGGGGGCGGGATAATGCGCTTTCAAATAGGCGGTCTGGTAGACAAGCATGGCATACGCTGCCGCATGGCTTTTGTTAAAGCCGTAGTCGGCGAATTTGTTCACCAGTTGGAAGATGTGTTCGGCGCGTTTTCGATCGATGTCTTTGCTTAGAACGGCTTCGACGAAGCGTTGTTTTTGCTGTTCCATCTCGGAGCGGATTTTTTTACCCATGGCCCGACGCAGGATGTCGGCTTCGTTGAGGGAATAATCGGCGAGAATCTGCGCGATTTTCATCACCTGCTCCTGGTAGACGATGACACCGTAAGTCTCCTCCAGCACCGGGCGGATTGTGTCGTGGATATAATCGGGAGTTTCTTTGCCTTGTTTGCATTTGATGAATATGGGGATGTTGTCCATGGGGCCGGGTCGGTAAAGCGCGATGAGGGCGATGAGATCTTCGATGCGGTCGGCGCCCATGCTTCGCAGGGTGTCACTCATGCCCTGGCCTTCCACTTGGAACACGCCCATGGTATCGCCGCGCCGGAGCATCTCGAAAGTTTTTTCATCGTCAAGGGGCATGTTGCGAGGGGCATTAACGTTTGTCGCGGCAAGATCAATGATGCTGAGCGTTTTCAGTCCGAGGAAATCGAACTTAACCAGTCCGGCGCTCTCCACCCACTTCATGGAAAATTGCGTCACCGGCATTTCCGACCGGGAGTCCCTGTAGAGCGGGACAAGTTCGTTGAGAGGTTTGTTCGAAATAACGATGCCGGCGGCGTGGGTGGATGCGTGCCGGTAGAGTCCTTCGAGTTGTATGGCGACGTCCATCATGTGCGCGACGGTTTCATCTTGCTCGCGCGCATCGGCCAGTTGCTGGGTTTCGCGGATGGCCTGTCCGAGGGATGTCGGGTTGGTGGGGGTGTAGGGGACGAGTTTGCACAAGCGGTCGACTTGCCCGTACGGCACGCCGAGGACGCGTCCGACATCGCGCAGGACGGCGCGCGCCTGCAGGGTTCCGAAGGTGATGATTTGCGCGACTCTGTCGCCCCCGTATTTTTCGCAGACGTAGTTGATGACCTCGTCACGCCTGTTCGGGCAGAAGTCGATATCGAAGTCGGGCATGGAGATGCGCTCGGAGTTGAGGAAGCGCTCGAACAACAAGCCGAAGCGCAACGGGTCGATGTCCGTAATGGTGAGCGCGTAGGCGACCAGCGAACCCGCGCCGGAGCCTCGTCCGGGGCCCACGGGGATTTTTTCCGCCCGGGCCCACTGGATGAAATCGGCGACGACGAGAAAATATCCGGGATAGTTCATCTTGGTGATGACATCGAGTTCGTGCTCGAGGCGTTGTTCATATTCCTCTTTCGTGCCGGCGAGATTGATGCTTTCGAATCGCATCCGCAGGCCTTCGCGGGCGCGCGAACACAATTCTTCCGCTTCGCTTTTTTCGGCATCCGGGAAGCGCGGCAGGATGGCTTCGCGCGGAGTGGGGCGGTATGAACAGCGTCGGGCGATTTCGATGGAGTTGTCGAGGGCTTCGGGAATGTCCGCGAAGAGTTTGTGCATTTCTCCGGGAGGTTTGAGATAGTGCTCCTCGGTGCTTTTGCGCCGGTTGGGCTGATCGATTCGTATGCCCTGCTCGATGCAGCACAAGACTTCGTAGGCGGGAAAATCGCCGCGTTCGTGGAAGCGGGCGGCGTTGGTTGCGACCAGCGGCAACTCGAGTTCGTAGGCGAGGGCAATTTGGCGCGCTTCGCTCTGGTGTTCGTGTTCAAGGTTGTGGCGCTGGAGTTCCACGTAGAGGCGTTCGGGAAATATCTCTTTGAGTTTGATGAGTGCCTCTTTCGCGCGCGCGTCCTGGCCCTGGATAAGAAAATGCTCGAGGAGGCCTTCGTTGCCGCCGGTCAGGCAGATGAGTCCTTCTGCATGGTTCTCCAACATGCCGAGATGGGCGTGGGGCTCGTGGATGGAAGGAGAGTTGCGATTGTCTTCGTTAACAAGAGCGCGGGGACGGAGATGAATTTCGGAAACGACCTTCATCAAATTTTGATAGCCTTGCTCGTCTTTGGCGAGCAGAAGGATATGCGGCAACCGGAAGGCCAGGTTCGTTTGCGCGTTGTCCTGGGAAGGGTCCGGATGAACGGGCAGCGTCACTCCGATGATAGGCTGGACGCCTTCCTTGGCGAGGGCTTCGGAAAACTCCAAGGCGCCGAACATGTTGCCCCTGTCGGTGACGGCGAGTGCGGGGGATTTGTGGGTTCGGCAGAATTCGGCGAGCCGTTCGATTCGCAAAGCGCTTTCAAGCAGAGAATATGCGGTGTATGTGTGTAAATGCACGAAGGACATGGCCGGTAGTATAGCAGAGAGGAAGGATGCTGTATAAAATCAAACGAGGCTTTATCCCGGGGCTGCGCACTTAAGCGTCCGGCGCGGATTCTCCAAAATCCGCGGAGCAAACGGGCAAAACGGCGGGTTTGCAACCGCCGAACCGGGCCCGTCTTCGTGCCCTCGCATGTTTTCGCATGCTGCGGGATAATTCGTTCCCGTGCGCGTCGCGCCGCGTAATCCCCGGCTTTATCTCTCTGTAAACTCTCTTGCGAGATCCGTGCCTTCATAAAGAAGGCCGCCGCGCAACAGGACAACTCGGTCCATATGTGACGCGAGTGCAAGATTGTGCGTGGCAATCAATGCGGCAAGCCCCCTGGCCCGAACGCTTTGGAGAAATTGTTTAAACACCATTCGCGCGGTTGCAGGGTCAAGATCTCCCGTGGGTTCGTCTGCGAGAAGAATGTCGGGTTCGTTTACGAGTGCCCGTGCGATGGCGACGCGCTGCTGTTCGCCGCCGGATAATTGTCCCGGACGGTGCTCAAGTCTCTCGCCCAGACCCAATTCGCGCAAAAGGTTTTCTGCCTGCTTGGATGCTCGTGCGTTTGAAATGCCCTTGATACGCTGCGGCATGGCAACGTTTTCGAGAGCCGAAAATTCCGAGAGCAGATGGTGGAATTGGAATACAAAACCTATGCTGTCGCGGCGCAACAGCGAGAGTTGTTTATCATGGAGATCCGTCGTTGTTCTTCCACAGATGGTAATTTCGCCTCTATCGGGTTTTTCGAGCAGCCCCGCGATATGCAGCAGGGAAGACTTCCCGGACCCGCTTGGTCCGACCAGCGCGACCATCTCGCCGGCATGGATTTCCAAGGAAGCGCCTTTGAACACCTGCAGACGTTCGCCTCCTTGTATGTAATTTCGCTCGACCTCTTCGATTGCGAGCGTCACGCGTTTGGAATCGGAACCGTTACTCATAACGAAGCACCTGGACGGGGTCGAGGGATGCGGCGCGCCAGGAAGGGTAGAGCGTTGCAAGAAACGAAAGCGTCAGCGCCATCAAAACAATACCTATGATTTCGCTTGCATCCATTTTGGCGGGAAGTTGTGTAAGGTAATAGACCTCCGGGGAGAAGAGTTCGGTGCCGGAGAGTTTGGAGAGCCACTGTCGGAGCGTCTCGATGTTTTGGCAGAAGAGGATTCCTATGATGCATCCGATAATGGTTCCGCTGATGCCGATGCTTGCGCCTGCGAGGAAGAAGATTCGCAGTATGGCGCCCTTTGTTGCTCCCATGGCCCGTAGAACGGCGATGTCCTTGTTTTTGTCTTTGACGAGCATGATCATGCCGGAGACGATGTTGAGCGCGGCAACCAAAACGATCATCGTCAATATAAGGAACATGACGTTTCGTTCGACTTCAAGGGCGCCCTGAAGGGTTGCATTGGATTGTTTCCAGTCCGTGACGGGATGGTTTGGAACGGCGCGTTCTATTTGTTCACGGAGCAGATTGGTGTCTTCGGGATTGTTGATGAAGATTTCGATTTGCGAAACCCCCGGACCGGCATTGAAGAATCGTTGCGCTGTTTCCAGCGGAAGGAAGAGAACGTTTGCGTCGATTTCCGACATTCCCACTTCGAACGTTCCGACCACAGGAAAGGAGAGGTATCGCGGCGCGACTCCGAAAGGCGTGTTTGCGCCTTCGGGCGCCAGGAGTGAGACGGTATCACCGACATTGACGCCCAAGGCGTCTGCTAGCCTCGAACCGGTGATAATACCTCCGTCTGCGGCAAAGGATTCAAGGGCGCCCCCGCTCAGATTTTCGGAAAGAATTGTGACGCGTTCGAGGTCTTGCGCCTTGATGCCCCTTGCGAGCACGCCGCGGGAGGTTCTTGTTCCGCTTACCAATGCCTGTCCGTCAACGAGAGGAATGGCGGCGACAAGTCCGTTGATGCCGTTGAGAAGATCGGTGGCAGCGACGTCATCAAGAACTTGCGTATTTCCTTGATAGACAACGAAGTGTCCGTTGACTCCCAGGATGCGGTCGAGAAGTTCGGTTCTGAATCCGTTCATCACCGACATCACCACCACCAAAGTTGCAACGCCAAGCATGATTCCGAGGAACGACAGTGCTGCTATGACGGAGATAAAGCCTTCGGTGTTGGCCGGCCGCAGATAACGGAATGCAACTTTCCGTTCGAATCCGGAAAAAGCGTGTGCGTTGTCGGGATCAAGCATCATGCGGACACCCTCCCCAGGAGTGTATTGATGCGCTCGACAAGATTGTCGACCGGGACTTCTGTGTTTTCGCCCGTGCGCCGCGCCTGGATTTCTCCGACGCCTTTTTTGAGCGAGCGCGGACCGATGCGCAACTGCCATGGCAGTCCGATGAGTTCCATGCGCGAAAGTTTGACGCCGGGGTTTTCACTCGTGTCGTCGAAGAGGGTTTCGATGCCCGCGTTGTTGAGTTGCGCGTAGAGTGACTCGCAACATTCAACGCATTCGGGCTTATCGGGACCGAGATTGACGAGTCCGACTTGGAAGGGGGCTATCGATTCGGGCCAGATGATTCCGGCATCGTCATGGTACGCCTCAATAATTGCGCCGACGAGTCTCGAGACGCCGATGCCGTAGGAACCGCTCTGCAAGGGAACCGAACGTCCTTCCGGCGTCGAGACCGTTGCCTCGAGAGGCTCGGAGTATTTACTTCCGAAAAAGAACACATGACCGACTTCAATGCCGCGTGCCTCAAGGCGGTCGTTCGGAGCGACTTCGGATTCGAAGACGGCGGGGTCATGTTCATCGTCTGCGCGGGCGTAGGGTTTCGTCCAGCGCTCAACGATGGGTTTGAGATCGGAGTCGTAGTCAATGTCGTCGCCGGGCATGGACATCTCCATCAAGTCTCGGTGGCAAAAAATCTGCGATTCTCCCGTCTCGGCGAGAATGGAAAATTCGTGGCTGAGGTCTCCGCCGATGGGGCCGGTCTGCGCCGCCATCGGGATGGCGCGCAGGCCCATCCGTTCGAATGTGCGCAGGTAGGAGACGAACATGCGTCGATACGAGCGCCGCCCGCTCTCGGCATCAATGTCGAAAGAATATCCGTCTTTCATGAGGAACTCGCGCCCGCGCATAACCCCGAAACGGGGACGGACTTCATCGCGGAATTTCCATTGGATGTGGAACAGGTTTCGCGGCAGGTCCCGATAACTTCGTGCCGCGGAAGAGAAGATTGAGGTGACCATCTCTTCGTTGGTGGGGCCGTAAAGAAGGTCGCGTTCGTGACGGTCCTGGATGCGGAGCATTTCCTTTCCGTATTCCTGGTATCGCCCCGAGCGTTCCCACAAATCGGCGGATTGTATCGTGGGCATGAGGATCTCAATGCTTCCGGCACGTTCTTGTTCGTCGCGCACAATTGCTTCGATTTTCTTGAGCACCCGAAACCCGAGGGGCAGCCATGCATAGATTCCCGCGGTTTGTTGTTGCACGAGTCCCGCGCGCAGCATGAGGCGGTGGGATACGATGTGTGCTTCCGCAGGGTTTTCCTTGAGCACGGGGAGGAAGTATCGTGTAAGTCGCATGGGGCTATTCTAACTCGACTCCGGGCGGAAGAGGAATATCTTCGATCCGTATCCATCCGTTTTGGATGATTTCGCGCGTGACGAGCCAGAGCACGAGGGTAACGAGGGTGGCGATGACGACTTTGCGCTTGAGTTTCGTGTGCACGGGGGCGCTTTCACTGGTCCCGGGGACGATATGGCGCTGTTCCATCTGCGTTGTGATGGCAAACGGTAGGGATGCGAAGAACACCATACACCAGATGAGGAAGAACAGCAGGGCTTGCAGAAGTATGTCCATTTTTACTCGTGGGTCTGTTCAAGTTCGATAAGCACGCCCGCGAAATCCCGCGGGTGGAGAAACATCACGGGCGTCCCGTGCGCGCCGTCGGAGATTTCGCCGATGGGCGCAATGCCCTTGCTTCGGAGAATCTCCCGTGCAGCGTGAATGTCATCAACTTCATAGCATAGATGATGAATGCCGCCACGTGGGTTTTTTTGCAAGAATTTTTCGATGGGCGAGTTTTCTCCCAGCGGCTCAAGGAGTTCGATGGATGCGCCGGGCATGCTGACGAAGACTGTGGTCACGCCATGGTTTGGAACGGGGGTTGGCTCGGATGTTTCCGCGCCCATTGCATCTTTGTAAACGGCGGCCGCCGCTCGGACATCGGGCACGGCGATGGCGATGTGGTTGAGCCGCTTGCAGAGGGTTTTGAGTATCTTGTCGTTATCCGGCATGGCTTGCCCTTTGTTGTTCCAGTTTCCGGGTTCGAAGGAATCGCACATCTGCGGCTTGCAGGGATTGTTCCCCCTGCTCGTGTCGCAAACGCAATGCGCCGTTGTTGTCGAGTCCGAGGAAGGTGCCGCGCATTTCGTTGTTATTTCCGCCCAAGCCGACGCGGACTTCTTCGCCGATGCCGTAGGCGTGCTCCGTCCATTCGTTGCGGAAGCGTTCGAATCCCTCGCCTTTGTTCCATCCGGAGAGTCGCGCGTCCATGCTCCATGCAAGCGCATCCAGCGCTTCCGGCGGTTCGGGATGCTTGCCGCAGTATTGCTGCAGAGATGTTGCCGGATAGGGGGAGTCGAGAGGGAAATGTATCAGATTGACTCCGATTCCGATGGCGATCCATCCGACGTTGCCGCCGTTGTTGTCGCTTTGGTGCGTCTCAAGAAGAATGCCTGCGAGTTTTTTTCCGTCAAGCAAAACATCGTTGGGCCATTTCAAAGTAACGCCGCCGCCGTGTTGAAGGAACGACGCTGCCATGTCGCGCACGGCCAAAGACGCGACCAGAGAGAGCTGCGGCGCGATGTTTGCACTGACATGTGGGCGGAACAGGAGGGTTGCGTACAGGTTTCCCGGCGGTGAGTTCCACGTCCGTCCCCGTCGCCCCCGTCCGGAGTTTTGCGAACTTGCTGTTATCCATGTTGGCGGCGGGTCGTCGTGCGTTTGAAGGATGCGGACCGCTTCGGCGTTGGTGCTATCGACGTCGCCAAGGGTTCGCAGCCGGTAGTGCGGTGGCATGTTCATGGCAGGATGAGGGAAGTCGCGCCCCATTGTGCGGGAGCGAGCAGCACGGCGGGATAGACGAAGAAGACGAGGTTGATGATTCCCGCAATCACGAGCAGGCACTTGAGTTCGATGGCCGCGGTTTGCCGCATCGGTTCCGCGATTGTGTCGAAATACATGATTTTGACAATTCGCAGATAGTAGAAGGCGGCGACGACGCTTGCGAGTACGCCGATGATGGCGAGAGGATAGAGTCCGGCTTCGACCACGGCGAGGAAGACATAAAACTTGGCAAAGAATCCGGCAAGCGGCGGCACGCCCGCCAGAGAGAACAGCAGTACGGCGAGCATGAATGCCGTGCCGGGATTGCGTTCGTGCAGCCCCGCGAGGTCGCTGATGTTTTCAACTTGCGAGTCTTGTTTTTGCATTAGGAGGATGGCGGCGAAGACCCCGATATTCATGGTGAGGTACAGGAAGAGATATAGGAGGATGCCCGTAACACCTTCGAACGTTGCGGTCGCAAGGGCGCTGAGCATGTAGCCGATATGTCCGATTGCGCTGTATGCCATGAGTCTTTTGACGTTGTTTTGCCCGATTGCCGCGAATGCGCCCAGAACCATGCTTGTGGCGGCGAGGGCGATGATGATTTGCTGCCATTGCGTTGCCGCAGGAAGGAATCCTCCGGCGAGGAAGCGCACGATGAGGCCGACGGCCGCGAGTTTTGCAGCTCCGGCAAGGAAGGCGGTCACGGGCGTGGGCGCGCCTTCATAGACATCGGGCGTCCACATGTGGAAGGGCACGGCAGAGCATTTGAAGGCGAGCCCGGCAAGGACGAAAACGAGCCCGAACAGCAACCCGAGGTTTTCGGGCATCGTGCCGGCCGCGTTTGCGAGGGCTTCGAAGCCGGTTGCGCCGGTGAAGCCGTAGAGTAGCGAGCAGCCGAACAACAGGATGCCGGACGACAGCGCACCGAGTACGAAATACTTCAATCCCGCCTCACTCGAGCGCAGGGAATCGCGTTTGAAGGCTGCGAGGATATAGAGGCAGAGTCCCTGGAGTTCGAGGGCGAGATACATGGCGACGAGGTCTTTTGCGGAGACCATGAGGCACATTCCCAGCGTTGCGAGGAGTATGAGTACGGGATATTCGAAGCGTTGGAGTTGCGTTCGTTCGAGATAGTCGCGCGCCATGAAGATTGCGGCGAGGGCGGCGGCGAGGATGAGGCATTTCATATACCGTGCGAAGTCATCAACGATGACCGCGCCGCCAAAAAGGATGAAATCACCCGGTTGGAAGAAAGGGAACAGCAACGCGGCAGTTGCCAATATGAGCGTTGTAATGGCGATGCGGTAGACGGTTCGCATGGATTTGGGCCGAAAGACGCCGAACATCAGCATGAGCATCGCCATTGTAGCAAGGAGTATTTCCGGCGCGAACAGAATAAGCGCGTTGGGTTCGAGGGATTGCAAGGCGTCGAAGTTTATCATGTCGCTTTAATACGGGGTTGCACCGCCGAGAGCCAGCCCTTCTTGATAACGGATGAGGATTTGATCGGCCGTGACAGCGACGGCATCAAGGACGGGAGCGGGGTATATGCCGAACAGGATGGTTGCCGCCAGTAACGGCAACAGGATTGCGATCTCGCGCGGCGTGACGTCCATGATGTCTTTGAGCGCTTCGTTTGAGACGGTCCCGAAGATGACGCGGCGGTACAAAAACAGCATGTAGGCGGCGGAGAGGATCATGCCTGTAGCGGCGAGCGCCGCGACCCAGCTGTATTGTTCGAAGGCCCCGACGATGGGAAGGATCTCGCCGATGAAACCGCTCGTTCCCGGGAGTCCTACATTCGCCAGTGAAAACACCATAAGCGCGAAAGCGAAGACGGGCATGCGCTGGACGATGCCGCCGTAGGTTGCGATTTCACGGCTGTGGGTTCTGTCGTAGAGCACTCCGACGCACAAAAACAGTGCGGCCGATATCCATCCGTGCGACAGCATTTGAAACACGGCGCCTTGAATTCCCTGCGCGTTTGCGCAGAAAATTCCGATGGTGACGTACCCCATGTGTGCAACGGAGGAATATGCGATGAGCTTTTTAATGTCTTTTTGCGCGAGGGCGACGAGGGACGTGTAGAGAATGGCAATGATGCTCAACACGAACACCGGCACTGTGAACATCTCGCTTGCCAGGGGGAACATCGGCAGGGAGAAGCGGAGGAATCCGTATCCGCCGAGTTTTAGTAGCACTCCCGCGAGGATGACGGAGCCCGCGGTCGGAGCTTCAACGTGTGCATCGGGAAGCCAGGTGTGGGCGGGCCACATCGGCAACTTGACCATGAAGGCGGCAAAGAAGGCGAGCCATAACCACGGCTGCATCTGCGGCGGGAAGTCGAAGCGCAGCAGATCGGGGATGGAAGTCGTTCCGGCGACCCAATAGATGGCTATTATGGCGACCAACATCAAGACGGAACCGAGGAAGGTGTAAAGGAAGAATTTGAAAGTTGCATAGATTCGCCGCGCACCGCCCCAGATGCCTATGATAAAGAACATGGGGATGAGTCCGCCTTCGAAGAAAAGGTAGAAGACGACGAGGTCTTGTGCGCAGAAGACTCCGATGAGAAGCGTTTCAAGAACGAGAAAGGCGACCATGTATTCTTTGACGCGCTTTTGGATGGCTTGCCAGCTTGCCAGCACGCACAAGGGCATGAGGCTCGCGGTGAGCAGAACGAACGGAGCGGAGATTCCATCAACGCCCATTTGGTAGCGGATGGTGCCGGAAAGCCAAGCGACATCTTCAACGAATTGAAACCCGACAGCGTTGCTGTCGAATTGTATCCACATGAAGATGGCGAGCAGCAGTGTGACGGAACTTGTCCACAGGGCCGCGTACCGCGCGTTTTTCGCGACGACTTCGGGGTCGCCTTTTGCCATGGCGATAACGGCCGCGCCCGCGAGAGGCAGGAAGGTAATTAGTGAAAGGAGATAGACGCTCATGGTTTTAACTTCCTTTTGTGAACAGGAACCAGCTTGTAAAGATGCATACGCCGACAAGCATTGCGAAGGCGTAGTGGTAGAAGTGCCCGGTCTGCAAGCGGACGGCGGCGCGGGTGACGTCAAGGACCCGCTTGCTTACGCCGTCGGGGCCGAGGCCGTCAATGACAGCACCGTCGCCTTGTTTCCAAAACAGTGCGCCCAGGCGCATTGCAGGTTTGACGAACAGGGCATCGTAAATTTCGTCAATGTACCACTTGTTGAGAAGGAAATTGTAGAGGCGTGTGTTTGCTTGCGCGATTCGCGCGGGAATTTTCGGCCAGAAGAGATAGAAAAGCGCCGCGACCACGAGGCCGACGGCAAGAGCCACGAGGGGGGCGTAGATGACCCAGGAAGGGACGTGGTGGATATCGTTGAGCGGGCTTTCCGCGTTAAACAGCGTTATTCCCCAGAAATCCGTGCGCGCCTTGCTGATAAATTCGTCGTAAAAGAGTCCGCCCGCGGCAAGCGCGCCGATTACCAGGATGGCCAGCGGCAGGAGCATTACGTTTGGACTTTCGTGTATTTTTTCGATGACGGCGGGGGCGGTCCTTGCTTTTCCGTGGAAGGCGAGGAAGAAGAGCCGCCACGAATAAAACGAGGTGAACGCCGCCGCAAGTATGAGGACGAGAGTTACGCTTCCATTGAACAACCCCCCGGCGACGTAGGTTGCTTCAATGATGGCGTCTTTAGAGTAGTATCCGGCGGTGAACGGTGCGCCGGTCAACGAGAGGGTGCCGGCGAGCATTGCAAGATATGTATACGGGAGATGTTTGACGAGTCCGCCCATTTTGCGCAGGTCCTGCTCGTCGGACAGCGCGTGGATGACGGAGCCCGCACCGAGGAAAAGCAACGCCTTGAAGAATGCGTGTGTGAAAAGGTGGAACATGCCCGCTTCGTATGCTCCCGCGCCCATTGCAACGAACATGTATCCGAGTTGCGAGCAGGTGGAATATGCGACGACTCGTTTGATGTCGTTCTGTACGAGCGCAACGCTTGCGGCGAAAAAGGCGGTGACGGCGCCGATGAGGACGATGACCTGCGAGGAGAGGGGGGAGAATTCAAACAGCGGTGCAGCCCGGGCGACGAGGAACACGCCCGCGGTGACCATCGTAGCCGCGTGGATGAGGGCGGAGACGGGAGTCGGGCCTTCCATGGCGTCGGGAAGCCAGGTGTGAAGGAAGAACTGCGCGGATTTTCCCATCGCGCCGAGGAACAGCAACAGGCAGATGGCATCGAGTGTGCGGACGTTCGCGCCGAAGAAACTGAAGGACTGTTCCGTCACGGTAGGTGCAAGGGAGAACACGGCATCATATTGAATGGAGCCGAAGGTTGCGAAGATGGCGGCGATGGCAAGAACGAGTCCGAGATCGCCGACTCTGTTGACGACGAAAGCCTTGATGGCCGCGCTGTTTGCGGCGGGCTTTTTGAACCAGAACCCGATGAGGAGGTAAGACGCGAGTCCAACGCCTTCCCAGCCGAAGAAAAGTTGCAAAAAATCGTTGGCGGTCACCAATGCCAGCATCATAAATGTAAACAGTGAGAGGTAGGTGAAGAAGCGCGTGCGATGCGGGTCGTGGCTCATGTATCCGATCGAGTAGATGTGAACGATCGCGGAGACCCATGTGACGACAACAAGCATGACGCTGGTGAGGCTGTCGAGCCGTAACGACCACCCCGAAGCGAACCCCGCCACTCCGAGCCAATCGAGCACGCCGACTTGCATGGTTTTGCCTTGGAAGCCCGCCTGGTAGAAGAGGACTGCCGACAGTATCGCTGCGATGCTCACGCATGTGCAGGTGACGGCCATTGCGCCTCGATGGCCGATGTATCTTCCGAACAATCCAGCGATGATGCAGGCGGCGAGCGGCAGGGCGAGAACGAGTTGAAGCATCGAAACGTCAGCCTTTCATGATATTGACGCGTTCGACATCTATGTTTCCGCGGTTGCGGAAGAAGACGGTGAGGATGGCCAGCCCGACGGCGGCTTCCGCCGCCGCTACGGTAAGGACGAACAGCGCGAAGATTTGACCGACGAGATCGCCGTTGTGCGTTGCGAAGGCAATGAGATTGAGGTTTGCGGCCAGCAATATGAGCTCGATGGCCATGAGAATGATGATGAGGTTTTTCCGATGTATGAACACGCCGAACACACCGATGGTAAAGAGCATCGCGGAGACGGCAAGATAGTGTTCGAGGGAGATGGTTGCGAGGCTCATGTCATATGCCTCTTCGGGATATGAGGTTGCGCTTTTTGACGCTCTCGGAGGGCGAACGTGCAATTTGTTCGGCGGGCGGCAGGCCTTTGCGTTGCGCTGGCGGGCGCAGTGTCAGCACGATGGCGCCAATCATTGCAACGAGTAGAATGATTCCGGCAACCTGGAAGAAGAAGAAATAGTCGGTGTAGAGGATTTCGCCGATGGCGTTCGTGTTGGGAGTGACGTCAAGGGGCGGGGCGGGCGCTGCCGGTTTTGTCGCGCTGGGTGCAAGCGTGATGAGGAGAACGAGGACGAGTTCGGTGAGCAGAACGAGTCCGACGAGTCCGCCGACGGGCAGATGTTTGAGGAGTCCCAATCGTAGTTCCGCGAAGTCGATATCGAGCATCATGACAACGAAAAGAAAGAGCACGGCGACGGCTCCGACATAAACGACGATAAGGATGAGCCCGAGGAATTCAGCGCCAAGCAGGATGAACAGCGCGGCCGCGGAGCAAAAGGAAAGGATGAGAAACAGCACCGAGCGCACCGGGTTCCTTGCGATGATGACGGCAAGCGCTGATGTGATGCATACGCTTGCGAAAAAATAAAATGCGGCGGCTTCGAGTATCATGCTGATATTTTACCTTACCGGTATGGTGCATCGAGTTTGATGTTTTGCGCTATCTCGCGCTCCCATCTGTCGCCGTTTGCCAGCAAACGCTCCTTGTCGTAAAGAAGTTCCTCGCGCGTTTCGGTTGCGAACTCGAAGTTGGGACCTTCAACGATCGCATCAACCGGACAAGCCTCCTGGCACAGTCCGCAATAGATGCACTTGACCATATCGATGTCGTAGCGCAAGGCGCGACGGGTTCCGTCGGCTTGGCGCGGGGACGCTTCAATGGTGATGGCTTGGGCGGGGCATACGGCTTCGCAGAGTTTGCATGCAATGCATCTTTCCTGCCCGTTGGGATAGCGGCGCAGGGCGTGTTCGCCCCGGAAGCGGGGGGACAGCGGGCCTTTCTCGAAAGGATAGTTAACGGTTGCTTTCGGCGCGAAGAATTGGCGCATGGCCAGCAAAAACGCCGCGATAAACTCGATTAGGAAGAATCCTCTCAACCAATATTTCCACTTTTGCATGTTTGTTCCCCAGTTAGATGAAGGTAAGGACGGTTGCGGTCGCAACGACATAGAATAACGATAAAGGTAAAAACACCTTCCAGCCGAGCCGCATAAGCTGGTCGTATCTATATCGTGGCACCATTGCTTTGACCATAGCAAAGAAGAAGAATAGCACGAAGACCTTGGCGAAGAACCAGAGCCACCCGGGAACGGCATTAAGCGGGTGGATGTCGACGGGCGGAAGCCATCCTCCCAAAAACAATATGGTCATTAATGCGCACATCAATATGACAGCGGCGAGTTCGCCGATCATAAACAACAGAAACGGCGTTGAGGAGTATTCGACCATGAAGCCCGCAACGAGTTCGGACTCGGCCTCGGGAAGATCGAAAGGCGGCCTGTTGGTTTCGGCGAGTGCGGAGATGAAGAAGACGACGAACATCGGCAGCAGCGGGATGCAGAACCACATGCCTTGTTGCGCGAGCACGATATCGGTGAGGTTGAGGGATCCGGCAAGCAAAAGCACGGTGATGATTACGAATCCGAGCGACACTTCGTAGGAGACCATTTGTGCCGCGGAGCGCAGCGCGCCGAGGAATGCGTATTTGGAATTGGACGCCCACCCGCCCATGAGGACTCCGTAGACCATGAGCGACGAGACGGCAAACAGATACAGCACACCGGCGTTGATGTCGGCGACCGCCCAACCCAGGTTTACCGGCACCACCGCCCAGGCGGCGATGGCGAGCAGGAAGGTGATGAAGGGTGCAAGGAAGTAGATGCCGATGCTCGCGCCTGCCGGCAGTATGGGTTCTTTGAAGACGTATTTAAGCAAGTCGGCAAAGGATTGGAGCAGTCCCCAGGGTCCCACAACGTTGGGACCGCGACGTAGCTGCACCGCCGCCCAAATTTTCCTGTCCATATACATTGCGAAGGCGAGAGTGAGAAGCAATGCGGTGATGATGGCAAGGCAGTGCGCTATAATCCACGCCAGTGGAATGAGTATGTCGGTAATGAATTCCATCATTTTTTATTTGCCAGTCGGGAACATTGCGCCATCACGGCGGACGCGCGCGCGACGACGTTGGAAAGATGAAAATCGTCGACGGTCGAAACGAAAGGATCGTCGCGTAGAGGCATACTTGCACGAACGGGTTCCGGCTTTTCGGCATTGGATAGCGGCACCAACTGATCGCGTTCGGCGAAATGCGGCGCTTGCGAGATCATGGACTGTTGCAGTGCGAAAGCGTCGTCATAAGGAAGCCGGCACCCGAGAACGTCGGATAGCCTCCGCAGAATCGTCCAATCCTCCCGCGCGTCACCGGGGGGAAAGAGCGCGCGTTTTGCGGATTGCACACGCCCTTCGGTGTTGACGAAGGTGGCGGATTTTTCCGTATATGCCGCAGCGGGCAGAACGACATCGGCGAAGGCGGCTCCCGCATCGCCGTGCGAGCCTTGGTAAATGATGAAGGCGTTTTTGTTTTGTTGCGGCAGGTGTGTGTCAACGCCGAGGAGGTAAAGCCATTCGATGCCGCCGTCGGTTACACCTTTGCGGATACCCGCACTGTCGAGTCCGCCTTGTCGGGGCAGAAAGTCGAGATCGAGTCCGGCGACCTGCGCGGCGTTGGTGTGGAGGATGTTGAATCCATTCCACTCGGGGCCGAGCATGCCGGTTTGTTGTGCGAGCGCGAGTGCCATGTCGTAGATTTTTGCGCCGTCAATGCGGTTGAGAGCGCCTTGTCCGAGTATGAGCATCGGGCGTTGCGCGACATCGAGAAGGTTGCGAAACCGCCGTGCATCTTCAGATGTCGGCTCAATGAGTTGCTGCAGCGCGCTTGCACCCTCGCCGAGTCGAACGCTTTCGTAATCGCGCGGCGGGACGGAAGTTGTCGAAGCGATGACTCCAATGGTTGTACCGCTTCGCCGCCAGTTTTTTCGCAACCGTGCATCAAGTAACGCGGCTTCACGCCTTACATCCGCGCCGACGAGGAGTATGGCATCGGCATCGTCTATGCCCGCGATGGAACTGTTAAAGAGGTAGCTTCCCCGTCTGACTCTTCCGCCTTCGGCATTGCGCCCGAGCGGCGAGAGAGGCTCCCGGCAATCAAGGTGGGGTGCTCCCATCGAACGCATCAGGTCGCCCAGTGCGGCTATGGATTCCGCGCACGCAAGGTCGCCGACGAGGGCCGCGCGTTTTTCGGGAGGAACGTCGCGCGTGTTGGCTTCGATGTATTCGAAGGCTTGTTCCCACCTGCATGGACGGAGACGGTTGTCTTCGCCGCGCAGGTAACATTTATCAAGTCGTTGATTTTTAAGGCCGTCCCAGATGAATCTGCTTTTATCCGAGAGCCATTCTTCGTTGATGGCGTCAAATGTGCGGGGGAGTATCCGCATGACTTCTTGTCCGCGCGTGTCGATGCGGATGGCGGAACCGAGCGCGTCCATGACGTCAACACTTTGCGTGTGCTCCAATTCCCACGAGCGCGCGGTGAACGCGTAAGGTTTGGATGTTAACGCACCCACGGGACACAGGTCGATGACGTTGCCGGAGAGTTCCGACGTCATTGCGTGTTCAAGATATGTTGTGATTTCCATGTCTTCACCCCTGCCGGCTGCTCCGAGTTCCGGAGTGCCCGCGACTTCACAGGCGAAGCGAACGCAGCGAGTGCAGTGAATGCACCGCGTCATAACGGTCTTAATCAGGGGTCCGATGTATTTGTCTTCGACGGCCCGCTTGTTTTCGGCAAAGCGTGATCCGTCCGTGCCGTAGGCAACGGCTTGGTCCTGGAGGTCGCATTCGCCGCCCTGGTCGCAGATGGGACAATCGAGGGGGTGGTTGATGAGCAAGAATTCCATAACGCCCTTTCGAGCCTTGTGGACGCCCGGAGTTTTGGTGTGGACGATCATGCCGTCGGCGGCGGGCATTGCGCAGCTCGCGACGGGCTTGGGCGCTTTCTCGATTTCGACGAGGCACATTCTGCAGTTTCCGGCAATCGACAATCTGTCGTGATAACAGAAACGCGGGATTTCCCTGCCGGCGACCTCGCAGGCCTGCAAGACGGTCGTGCCGGGGTCAACACTGACCTTGGTGCCGTCAACGGTGAGATTGATTTGTTTGGCGTCGCTCATCTTCTTCGCTGGCGCCCCTCCATCAGCGGACGGAAGTGTCGGATGAGTCCCTGCACGGGCCATGCCGCCGCGTCTCCCAGGGCGCAGATGGTATGGCCTTCGACTTGTTTGGTGACGTCGAGGAGCGTGTCGATTTCGTCGGGCGAACTTTTGCCGTCCGCGATTTTTTCCATGACGCGCCACATCCACCCCGTGCCTTCGCGGCACGGGGTGCATTGGCCGCAACTTTCGTGTTTGTAGAAGGCCGAGAGCCGCGCGATAGCGCGTATGATGTCGGTAGATTTATCCATGACGATGACGGCCGCGGTGCCGAGGCCGCTCTTTGCTTCTTTGAGAGAATCGAAATCCATGCGGATTTTGCCGCAGATATCGGCAGGCAGCAACGGCACGGAGGACCCGCCGGGGATGACGGCAAGGAGATTGTCCCAGCCGCCGCGGATTCCGCCTGCGTGCGTCTCGATAAGTTCGCGCAAGGGGACGCCCATTTCTTCTTCGACGTTGCAGGGGCGCTCGACATGTCCGGAGATGCAAAAGACTTTGGTTCCCGTGTTGCCGGGACGTCCGAGATTTGCGAACCATGATGCGCCGCGCCGCAATATCTCGGGCACGACGGCGATGGTTTCGACGTTGTTGACGGTCGTTGGCGCGCCGAAAAGTCCGACATTTGCAGGGAAAGGGGGCTTGAGGCGCGGCTGGCCTTTCTTTCCTTCTAGGCTTTCGAGCAGGGCGGTTTCTTCGCCGCAGATGTATGCGCCCGCACCGTGGTGAACGAAGAGATCGAAGTGCCAGTTGGAACCGGCCGCGTTGGGACCGAGGAGACGTGCTGCGTAAGCCTCGTTGATGGCGCGTTGAAGACATTCACGCTCGTGGATGAACTCGCCGCGCACATAGATGTAGCCGGTGTGTGCGCCCATTGCGCGTCCGGCGAGCAACGCACCCTCGATAAGTTTGTGGGGCTCGTGCCGAAGGATGTCGCGGTCTTTACAAGTGCCGGGTTCGGATTCATCCGCATTAATGACGAGGTAATTCGGCAGCGCGGATGCATCGGGATCGGGCGGCATGAACGACCACTTCAGTCCTGTGGGAAAGCCCGCCCCGCCACGGCCGCGCAAACCCGATTCCTTGACTTCGGAGGTAAGCCAGTCCCTGCCCTTGGCAAGCAGCGCACCGGTATTCCGCCAATCTCCGCGTTTGCGCGCGGCCTCAAGGCTTGCGGATTGAAACCCGTAAAGATTGGTGAAGATGCGGTCTTTTTCGCTCAACATCACTTGAACCCGTTGAAGTGCAGAGTCTCTTGTTCGTCATTGGCATTGCCGTCTTCGCCGCTGCCGGGCTCGGATGCGTGCCTGCCGGCGTGCGAACCCGCAGCGACCGTTTCACCGGCGCGCAGTTGCGATAACAATGTGCGGAAGGACTGGGCGTTCAGGTCTTCGTGGAAGTCCGCGTTGATTTGTACGACGGGAGCGTTGACACAGGCGCCGAGACATTCGACGCGCCGCCATGTGAAGTTGCCGTCGGGCGAGATACTTTCGGGCTTGCCGATTTCCTCAAAACAAACACGCTCGAGTTCATCGCTTCCGCGCAACCAGCATGGCGTTGTTTTACAAACTTGAACGAGATGTTTTCCCACAGACTCGAGATTGAACATGGTGTAGAAGGTTGCGATCTCATAAACGCGGATATGGGGCATGTTAAGGAGTTCGGCGATGTAACGGATGGCGGGCTCGGGAAGCCATCCGCCGCACTGTTCCTGCGCCCGCCAGAGCAGCGGGAGAACGGCGCTTTGTCCGCGTCCGTCCGGGTACTTTTTCAGTTGCGCGTTCGCCCATTCGAGGTTTTCGCGGCTGAATTCAAATCCGTCGGGTTGTTCCACTGCCAATCGTCGCACGCTCATCGGTCGACCTCCCCGAAGACGATGTCAATGGATCCAAGGATGGCAGAGACGTCGGCGAGCATGTGGCCCTTGGAAATTTCATCCATGGCTTGGAGATGCGCGAAACCGGGCGCACGGATTTTGCAGCGATAGGGTTTGTTGGAGCCGTCGGAGACAAGGTATACGCCGAACTCGCCTTTGGGCGCCTCGACAGCGCGGTAAACTTCGCCGGCGGGGACGTGGTAGCCCTCGGTATAGAGTTTGAAGTGGTGGATGAGCGCTTCCATAGAACTTTTCATTTCGGCTCGAGGGGGCGGAGCGATTTTGCCCTCGCCGCCGCTGACTTCTCCATCGGGCATGCGCTCAATGCACTGTTTCATAATGTCGAGGGATTGGCGGCATTCTTCCATGCGCAGCAGGTAGCGGTCGTAGCAGTCGGCGTTTTTACCGATGGGAATTTCGAAGCGCATTTCCTCGTAGGCTTCGTAGGGCTGGGAGCGTCGAAGATCCCACTCGAGTCCCGCGGCACGGGCCATCACGCCGGAACACCCCCAAGCTTGCACGGCATCGGCATCGAAGACTCCGATGCCGACGTTGCGCTGTTTGAAAATTCTGTTTTCGGTGAGCAGATCTTCGATGTCGTCGAGGGTTTTGGCACAGGGCGCGCAAAAATCAAGAATGTCTTGGAGCAACTGCGGAGGCAGGTCCTGGTGCACGCCGCCGGGACGGATATATGCGGCGTGCATGCGCGAGCCGGATGCACGCTCGTAGAAGACCATGAGTTTTTCGCGTTCTTCGAATCCCCACAGCGGAGGAGTAAGCGCTCCGACGTCCATAGCTTGCGTTGTGATGTTGAGGATGTGCGAGAGCAACCGGCCGATTTCGCTATAAAGCATGCGGATGTATTGCGCGCGTTTCGGGATTTTAATGTCGAGAAGCGCCTCGACGGCAAGCGCGAAAGCGTGCTCTTGGTTCATGGGGGCGACATAGTCGAGCCGGTCGAAGTAGGGGACGGCCTGGAGGTAGGTTTTGTGCTCGATGAGCTTTTCGGTTCCGCGATGGAGAAGTCCGATGTGGGGGTCGATGCGCTCGACGATTTCGCCGTCAAGATCAAGAACCAGCCGCAGCACGCCGTGTGCGGCGGGATGCTGCGGACCGAAATTGATGGTGAATTTCCGTTCCTCGGGGTTTGCCGGATTTTCTTGCTTCATGAATCCGATTCCGGTTTTTGAGCGTGGAGGTCGCCGGGCAGGAGGGGCGCATCCATTCCTTCCCAAGGCGAGACAAAATCGAATTCCCTGAAGGCCTGCGGTAACGCGACCGGTTCGTAGACGACCCGCTTGGCATTGTCGTCGTAGCGCACCTCGACATATCCCGTCAGCGGAAAGTCTTTGCGAAGCGGATGCCCTTCGAATCCGTAATCGGTAAGCAAACGACGCAGGTCCGGATGGTTGGAGAAGAGAATTCCGTAGAGGTCGTAGGCTTCGCGCTCGAACCATCCCGCCGCCGGAAAAAGGCTGCACACGCTTGGCGCGGCTTCACCTTCGCCGAGCGCGGTTTTGACTCGAATGCGCTGGTTGAGCGACATGGATAGGAGGTGATAGACAAGCTCGAAGCGTTTGCTTCGTTCGGGAAAATCAACGCCGCAGATGTCGACGAGCAGTTTGAACTCGCAGCCGACATCGTCACGCAGAAAGGAAAGCACCCGCACAATATTATCAACATCGCATGAAAGCGTTGCCTCTCCGTGCGCAATGCCGAAGGTGCATCTGTCGCCGAGATTTGAGACAATGTGCTCGCACAGTTCCGTCATGTTTTCATCGCTCGGGATCGGCATTTTTATCGTTCCAGCGTTCCAGTCCTTCGGATTTTTTTCTGCAATTGGAGCACGCCGTAAACGAGCGCTTCGGCGGATGGCGGACATCCGGGAATGTAGATGTCGACGGGGACGATACGGTCGCATCCGCGCACGACGGAGTAGGAGTAATGGTAGTATCCCCCGCCGTTCGCACATGATCCCATTGATATGACATAGCGCGGCTCGGGCATCTGGTCGTAGACCTTGCGCAACGCAACTGCCATTTTGTTGGTGAGTGTTCCTGCGACGATCATGACGTCGGATTGTCGCGGCGATGCCCGCGGCGCGAAGCCGAAGCGCTCGAGATCATAACGTGGCATGGAACTTTGCATCATCTCGACGGCACAGCAAGCGAGTCCGAAAGTCATCCAATGCAGGGAACCGGTCCGCGCCCAGTTGATGAGGTCTTGCGCGGCGGCAAGCATGACACCCCTGCCGGTGACTTGTCTCGCCCATTCCTCTGCGGCGCGCAGGTCGGAAGGCGGAGAGTCGGGGAGCACTGCGGGGTTGTTTTCTAATCCCATTCGAGAGCACCTTTTTTCCACTCGTATATGAATCCGATGGTGAGGACCGCGAGGAATATCATCATCGATATGAACCCGAACATGCCGATATCGTTGAATGCGACAGCCCAGGGGAACAGGAACGCAACCTCGAGATCAAAAATGATAAACAAAATCGCCACGCGATAGAATTTGACGTCAAATTTCATCCGCGAATCATCGAAGGCCGGAAACCCGCACTCGTATATGGAGGTCTTTTCCGTGTCGGGGTTGTTGGGTGCAAGCACAAAAGCGGACGCCATCAGCGCAATTCCGATAACGGCCGCGATGCCTGCGAAGATGAGTATGGGCAGATAGGAGAGAAGAAAGTCGGTCATGGGATTTTTTATGTTGAATCTATGGGGAGTATAGCCCTGCACTCTCAATTTTCCAAACAGGATGGAGCAGGCAACGTATTGGGGCGTTCGAGTTTGTCTCTTTGTCTTTTCGTTCGTGCGTTTTTACGGATTTGCTTCGTTCCAATTTGTCCCTCCCCTGCGAATCCTTTGAGGAAAAACAAAACAAGCAAGCAAATTCGAAGATTTCACCTCCGAACCATAGGCGAGGGTTCTCGTCCCTGCATCCGTAGCGGGGGCATTGTAGGGGAAACCGGTCGAAACGCCGATTCCCGGCGATTCTCCGGGCGAATCTCCAACTATTTGCCGGGGAGAATCCAGGCATTTTGGCGGAATTTGGGGGGTTTTTCGGAGAATTTGGGGGAAAGCAAGCCTTTGGACGTAATTCCCTTATTTGCTCCTCTCCTTATCCAGTCCTTCCGCCACCTTATTGAGAAACCCTTCCGTTGAGAGCCATCCTTGCTCTGCTCCGACGAGTAGCGCCAAATCTTTCGTCATAAATCCGCTCTCGACCGTGTGGATACAGGTCTTTTCGAGCGTCCGTGCGAATTCCACCAGTTCTCCGTTACTGTCGAGTTTTCCGCGATATGCCAGCGCTTTCGTCCAGGCGAAGATGGAGGCAATCGAGTTGGTCGAGGTCTCCTCTCCGCGCTGGTGCGCTCGGAAGTGCCGCGTGACCGTTCCGTGTGCGGCTTCTGCTTCCATCACTTTTCCGTCCGGGGTAAGCAGGAAACTCGTCATCAGGCCCAGCGATCCAAATCCCTGTGCCAAAGAATCCGACTGAACGTCCCCGTCATAGTTCTTGCACGCCCAGACATATGCGCCGTTCCACTTCAATGCCGCGGCAACCATGTCATCAATGAGTCTATGTTCGTATATGGTGTTATTGGCTTCGAAGCGTTCACGAAATTCGGTGTCGTAAACTTCCTGGAAGATGTCCTTAAAACGTCCGTCATAAGCCTTTAGTATCGTGTTTTTGGTCGAAAGATATAAAGGCCATTTTCTATCGAGTGCGAGGTTCATGCATGCGCGCGCAAAGTCGCGAATGGAATCGTCAAGATTAAACATCGAAAGCGCAATGCCCGAACCGGGGAAATCATAGACCTCGTGTTCGATTGTTTCGCTGCCGTCTTGCGCCTCCCATTTGACGGTGAGCTTTCCTTTTGACGGAACGAGAAAATCGGTCGCGCGGTATTGATCTCCGAAAGCGTGACGCCCGATAACAACGGGCATCGTCCAGCCCGGAATAAGCCGTGGAATATTGCGGCACAATATCGGCTCGCGAAAGACCGTTCCGCCCAAGATGTTGCGGATGGTTCCGTTTGGCGACTTCCACATTTTCTTTAACGAGAATTCTTCCACCCGCGCTTCATCGGGCGTGATGGTCGCGCATTTGACTCCGACGCCATGCTTTCGAATCGCTTTCGCCGCATCAACGGTAATTTGGTCTTCGGTTGCATCGCGCGACTGAACCGAAAGATCGTAATATTCAAGGGTGATGTCGAGGTTCGGCGTGATGAGTTTATCTTTGATGAGTTGCCAGATAACTCGGGTCATCTCATCGCCGTCAAGTTCGACTACAGGGTTGCGTACGGAGATTTTTACAGACATTTTCTTTGCGATTGCCTTTCGTGATTTGAAACTGCGGTGATGTTACCTCATTTTCTTATGTAGAGCAAAATTCTTAAAGAACTTTTTGAATGGCTTTGGCGATGATGGCAGCTTTTTTTTCATGAGATCCTATACGAGATGACGGATGTATCGTTTTGACATAATTCAAATATTGGTCCTCATAAGGTTTGCAGGCGTAGTCAGCATCGTTTCCCAAAGCGATAACCTTTCGCCCTCTGATTTCATGCAATGTGATTTTATTAAAAGATTCTCGAAGGTCGCGACGGGAGATATAACTTGACCGTTTGTTTGAAGGGAGTAGATGGAACGCTTGAGTCATGTATGTATCCTCTCGACGGATGTTGATTTGTTTGAATGCGAGTTCCAAAACTTTATTGAAGGCTATATCGGGTAAGTAGCCATACTCGGCGAGAAAATCTCGATGCTTGATTGCCGTTGGCGCATCTATCCAATTGTATGCGACAAGGCACGGCCCAGTCTTGGAATGGGCCGCGATCTGAAGAGGTGTTACATAGTCGCCGTCAAGTTTCACATCCTCAAGATTTTTGTAACCGGGAAGCGAAAACTCTCGACGAAGTTTAATGATGCGCTTGGGTGCAAAAGATTTTCCAGACATGTTTGTTATGTTTGATGGTTCGATGTTTCAGAAATTACTTCATTCTTTTTAAGCAGCGTAAAACCCTTTAAAGAATTTTTCGAATAGTTGCGGCAATTTCAGTTGCGCGTTCGTCTTCGTCCTTTCCTTTCTGGTATCTATAAGAAGGGCTGTAAATGCTTTCAAAACTTTCAAAAAAATCCGTTCCAAATTCCCTGCGTGCGCGCTCGCAAATGCGCTTGGCGCACCCGCCTAGGGCAATGACTCTGCGCCCTCGAATTTCAAATTGTGTAATTGCCTCGAATGACGGCCAGATGTCCTCTTTGTTCGGTCTCCCTTTCAGGGGTAGCAAATGAAATACTTGGGTCATGTAAGTGTCTGCGCGACAGAGGCCGACTTTCTCCAGCGCGGCATTCACAATCCTGTTGAAATCTATCGAAGGCGTATAGCCGTGCTCTTTCAGGAGCCGGTATCTTTCGGAGTCGGGATTGCATTTCTCCAAACCCTCAACATTGAACCAGTAATGTGAAACCAAACAGATGCCTGTCGCGGAGCGAGCCTCTATTTGGAGGGGCGTTACATATTCGCCATCGAAGTCTCCGTTGCATACTTCTGCGAGGTTTTTGTATCCGGGCAGTGAGAACTTGCGACGGCGTTCAATGTTATATTCGAAAGCGCGTTCGAATTCAGAAAGTTTCATAGACATACTTTTATATTTTTTTAGTTTGAAGTTTCTGTAATCTTATTCCATTCTTTCGTGTAAGACAAAGGAGATATGATGGTTTCGCATCCGGTTATTATATTGGTGCGCCCGCAGTTGGGGTGGAACATCGGCGCGGCGGCGCGTGCAATGGCAAACTTTGGCCTCGATGAAATGCGCCTCGTTTCTCCACGAGGGCGGCACCCGTCTGCATCGGCGTTGCGGATGGCATCGGGGGCGGAATCGATAGTTGAGCGCGCACAAGTCTTCGATAATCTCGAAAGCGCTGTTGCGGATTTATCCGTACTGCTGGCAACGAGCGCGCGGCGACGCGAGATGATTAAGGACGAGATAACGCCGAGGGATGCTGTGATGCGTTTGCGAGCGGCTACTTCAAGTGATTCGCGCGCTGGCATCCTGTTCGGGCCCGAACGTGCAGGCTTGGAAAACGACGAACTCGTGCTGGCGGAAGCGCTCGTAAAAGTTCCCACGCATCCGGGGTTTTCGTCCCTCAATTTGGGACAGTGCGTCCTGCTGTTGGCATATGAGTATTTTTTGACGGACGAGCGTTTGGACGGTGCTGCCGAAGACGATGAGCCTCCGGCAACACGAGAGGATTTGCTCGGTTTCTTCGGGCAACTTGAGGGAGGCTTGGAAGGGAGTAAATTCTTCCATCCCGAGGAAATGCGCGCCGCAACCGTGCGAAAAATCCGAAATTTCTTCTCTAATGCGCGTCCCAGTGCTCGGCAACTGCGGATGCTACGCGGGATTGTCTCGGCGCTGCGGGGGAGGGGCGTTGACAGGAGCGAATGACTGCGCTACAACACCCCCATGAGCAAGCGAGTCGCGAGCAAGTATAAGCTTAACCGGCGAATGGGCGAAAACCTCTGGGGACGCCCAAAGTCTCCGGTTAATCGTCGTGAATACGGCCCCGGACAGCATGGCCAGCGCTGGCGCGGGAAGCTCTCCAACTTTGGTGTTCAACTCAGAGCCAAGCAAAAACTCAAGGGCTACTACGGAAACATCACCGAGAGGCAATTTCGCAGCATCTACAAAGAGGCCGCGAGGATGCGCGGTGATACCAGCGAAAATCTAACTGAACTCCTCGAGCGCCGCTTGGACGCGGTCGTTTACCGGTGCAAGTTCGTTCCGACCGTTTTCGCCGCGCGCCAATTCGTCAATCATGGACATGTCCGGGTCAATGGGAGGCGGGCGAACATTCCGAGTCACCGACTTCGCCCCGGCGATGTCGTCGAAGTGCGCGAGCGCTCTCGGGTCATCCCGATGGTTATACAGGCAACCGAATCGGAGGAAAGGGAGATTCCGGATTATCTCGAAGTCGATGGCGCAAAAATGCAGGCGAAATTGGTGCGGCGTCCCGAGTTCGCCGAGATTCCCTACCCTGTTACGATGGAGCCCAAGCTCGTCGTCGAGTTTTACTCGCTCTAAAAAAAAGCGCCGCCACCCCTCCTGCGGAGGAATGACGACGCCTACGCTACCTACTCTACTCACGCACAACGCTACTTAC
>JAPOUT010000003.1:18910-23698 GCA_026708545.1 Hyphomicrobiales bacterium | reverse complement strand
CCGTTCCACACAAACGTCGAAGCCGTCTCAAAATGCCCCGCCATCACGCGCAAGGACTCCTCGCCGACATCCAAAATCTTTTCATCATCGCCAACCTTGTCCTTCGACAAATCAACCGAACGCGTGGGAGCATGCGCGACGCACTCACGCGCAACAATCACGTCGCGAGGCAGCAACAATTTGCATCCATGCTCCTGCGCCAGCGACTCCAAAGCCTTCGCGTCCTCAATACGCTCGGGCTCGTACAAAGACGCACCGACACCAATTCCCCGCGCCGCCAAAAACAGATTCGCCATCCCTCCGCCCAATATCAACGCATCAAAACGCTCGGCCAGAGCCTTCAGCAACGAAAGTTTCCCCGTCAATTTCGCCCCGCCTATCAAGGCTATCGCGGGGCGGGACAAATCACCGCCGAGGTAACGCTCGAGGCTCTCCAACTCCCCCGTCATCGCGCGTCCCACATAACACGGAAGCAAACCGGCCAGCCCGACAATCGAAGCATGGGCGCGATGACTCGCGGAAAACGCGTCATTGACATAGACGTCGCCGTTGTTTGCAAGCGCTTGCGCGAAAGCGGAGTCATTGGCACTTTCCCCTTTGTGAAAGCGGGTGTTCTCGAACACGCCAACGTCGCCTTCCGACAGTTTTGAAAATGCCTGCGCGCCCGCCTCGCCGATGCAGCCGCCGAGGAATTCCACCGGATGCTTGAGATAATCCGACAGCGCCCTCGCTACCGGCTCGAGACTCATATCCTCGCGCACCTCCCCTTTCGGGCGGCCAAAATGCGAAAGCAGTCCAATTCGAAAGCCTGCGGCGCGGAGTTCTTCTATGGTGGGAACAATGCGCTCAAAGCGGGTGAAATCCATAACGCGGGGACCGTCCATCGGGACGTTCAAATCAACGCGCAACAAACACCGGCTTCCCTGCGACGCGCCCCGTTTCAGGAGGTCGTCAAGAGTCAAAAATCCCTGCGTGCGCGCCATCCTATCCCAACGCGCCCAGACACACCGCGACGTCCGCCATCCGGTTTGCGAAGCCCCACTCATTGTCATACCACGAGACAACGCGAACCAACCGCTTGCCGAGCATCTGCGTTTGGCTGGTATCGAAAACGGAAGAATGCGAATTGTGGTTGAAGTCCACCGATACCAGCGGCTCCTCCACAACACCCAGGATGCCTTCCCATTTCTTCGATGATGCGGCGCGTTTCATCGCACGGTTGATTGTAGCGACATCCACGTTCTTCGCCGAACGAAAGGTGAGGTCGACAACGGAAACATTCAACACCGGAACACGCACCGCGGCTCCGTCCAAACGACCCTTGAGTTCGGGCAGCACGAGGGAGACCGCACGGGCGGCTCCGGTGGTCGTCGGAATCATCGAACTTGCGGCGGCGCGGGCACGGCGCGGGTCGGAATGCGGCATGTCGACGAGCGCCTGGTCGCCGGTATATGCATGAATGGTCGTCATATGTCCCTCCTCAATGCCGCAGAGCTGGTGCATCAACTGCGCAACCGGCGCAAGGCAATTGGTCGTGCACGAGGCATTCGAGACGACACGGTGATTCTTGCGCAACAGTTTGTGATTAACTCCGTAAACGACGGTGAGATCGGCGTTGGTCGTCGGCGCGGAAACGAGCACGCGCCCGGCTCCGGCATCAAGATGCGCGGCGGCCTTGTCACGGGCGGTGAAACGTCCGGTGCATTCGAGAACCACATCCACCTTCAACTTTTTCCAGGGAAGTTTGGACGGATCCCTCTCGGAGAAAAGCTTCGCCTTCTTGCACGCCGTGCCGACGCTCAAAGAATCGCCGCTCAAGGATACGGGATGGGGAAACGCCCCATGAGCGGAGTCGTAACGCAGCAGATGCGCCGCTTGTTGCGGTTGCGCAAGGTCGTTAATCGCAACAACCTCAATGTCCTTGCGTCCGCTCTCTACTATTGCACGCACGACCATCCGGCCAATTCTGCCGAAACCGTTAATCGCAACTCTTGTAGTTTTTGAAGCCATTACTTTCTCCACTTATCCATGTTTGGTTTCCCAAGGACCCCTCTTTGGTTGACAGGCAAACTTGTTTCTTCCTGCATTATAGATGGGGAAGCGATATTTTTCGCGCGCCCTGTCAATTGCATTCCTAACTTGTTTTTCGGCCATGGAAAGGTCTCTTTCCATTTTCTGCACGAATAATCCTTTATCGCCTGCTTTCTTGAGCAAAGCAACAACTTCATCAGCCGCGGCCATTATCTCCTCCGTTACGTTCGCGTCGCTCGCGTCGCTCGAGACGCTCTTGCGCCAACTGCGCCAACGCCTCGGCGGTGATGCCGAAGTGTTTGTATAAATCCCCCGCCGGCGCGCTCGCGCCAAACGAACGCATGCCCAAAAAGTCTCCCTCGACCCCGACATACGCCCCCCAGCCGTAACGAACGCCGGCCTCCACCGCAATGCGAATCGTCCCCGGGCCTAGAACGTCCTCCTGGTAGGCTTGCTCCTGTTCGGCAAAAAGATTCAAGCACGGAACGGAAACAACCCTGGACGATATCCCCTGTCCCTGCAAAATCTCCCAGGCTTCAAGTGCGATGGACACTTCTGAGCCCGATGCCAGCAAACTCACTTGCGCGTTGCCACTCGAACCCGACAACTCGTACGCCCCCCGCAAACAAGGATTCTCGTCTGGTACAGACGTTCGAACCGCCGGCAACTTTTGCCGGGATAACACCAAAACCGACGGGCGGTGCTTTTGTGCGAGTGCGACCTCCCAGCATTCAGCGGTCTCGAGAGCATCCGCCGGGCGCAATACAAGCAAGTTTGGAATCGCGCGCAAACTCGCAAGATGCTCAACCGGCTGGTGCGTCGGCCCGTCCTCTCCAACGCCGATGGAATCATGCGTTGCAACCAATATCACGCGCAAACCCATCAACGCCGCCAAGCGCAAAGCCGGACGACAATAATCCGAAAAAACAAGAAATGTTCCGCCGTAGGGAATGCACCCGCCGTGAAGCGCCAAACCGTTCATCGCCGCAACCATTCCGTGCTCGCGAACGCCGTAGTGAATGAATCGCCCGGAAAAATCCTGCGATGTTATCGCCGATATTTTTGCGGGGCGCGTCGCCGTCGATCCGGTTAAATCCGCCGAACCGCCCAGCAGTTCCGGCACAACATCTGCAATGGCTTCGAGCGTGTTGAGCGACGCCGTGCGACTCGCGATTGCCTCTTTCGCCTGTGCGACTACATTCTTATGCTTGTGAAACGCCTCCGGCAAGCCACACGGCAAGTCACCCTCTATCATGCGCCGAAACGAATCGCTGACATCTGCGGGCAAAGAATCAACGCGCTTTTGCCAGGCAGAACGGGCACGTCCGCCGCGCAAACCCGCCAAGCGCCATGCGTCTATAATCCGCTCGGGTATCACAAACGGCGCGTGCCGCCACTTCAACTGCTTGCGCGCGGCGGCGGCTTCCTCTTCTCCCAGGGGAGACCCGTGACAAGCAGCAGAATTCTGCTTGCTCGGCGCGCCGTAACCGATAATCGTCCGACACGCCACAAGACTCGGCTTGTCCGCCTCGACAGCTTCAGCGATGGCAGCTTCGATTGCTTCGGGATCATGCCCGTCAACACTCACAACATGCCAGCCCGCAGATTCAAAACGCTGACCGACGTCGGAACTGTCCGCCAAAGAAGTCTCGCCATCAATGGAAATGCGATTGTCGTCCCACAAAACAATCAGGCGGCCGAGTTTTAAATGCCCCGCAAGCACAATCGCCTCATGGGAGATTCCCTCCATCAAATCGCCGTCCGAAACCAGCGCGTATGTGCGGTGATTCACGATGTCATCACCGAATCGGGCGTTCAAGATGCGCTCGCCCAAAGCCATTCCGACGGCGTTGGCAAGCCCCTGACCGAGCGGTCCGGTGGTGGTTTCAACGCCGGACGCCAGCCCCCATTCCGGATGCCCTGCGGCTTTCGAATCCAACTGTCGAAACTTTTCAATCTCGCCGATCGGCATGTCCTCATAGCCGCACAAATGCAACAACCCGTACAACAGCATCGATCCGTGTCCCGCCGACAAAATAAAACGGTCACGATCGGGCCAACCGGGCGCTCGAGAGTCAAACTTCAAAAATCGCGTAAACAAAACACACGCCACATCCGCCATCCCCATCGGCATGCCCGGATGTCCGCTTGCGGCGCGCTCGACCGCGTCAACGGCAAGAACACGTAACGCATTCGCCATATCGGCGTGCGAAATTGCGCTTACTTCGTCAGAAGGCTCGTTCATTTTCGAAAAGCAACGTCAAAATCCGAAGGAGAAGCGCAGGAGGAAATACTCACAGTGACTAAGATGGTCCAGATGCGTTAGTGGTGGGGCCAGTATGCGAGTCCCAAAAATCCCTGGATATTCAGGTCTCACCCCTGTGAGAGTGGACTCAATGGCTACGCAAGTCAAGACGGCATGAACTGAGCTTGCGCTGTCGGTCTGACAGGACCGGTGTGTTCGGGCCGCAAGCAGTCCCGACAAATCAAAGGTGAAATATTGCGAATCACAATGGATTTTGGCCGATATGCCTGAAAATTTAAGGAAATTTAGAACTGATGCTAAATTTAAGCTCTCTCCTACATTCTGCTTAAAATCAGGCACGAGTATATGGCGCTGCGCGAAAATTCCTTCGTCCACGCGCGAGACGGCAGCCTATTTACTTGGGAATTATGCCTAAATTCCCCGAAAACGCCGTATTTCCGATTTTATGCCGAAGTAGCATCAAATTTTCGGCGATATTTGGGAGATTCGAG
>JAPOUT010000003.1:0-18523 GCA_026708545.1 Hyphomicrobiales bacterium | reverse complement strand
AAACGTTCCTCACTTGTCATGTTTCTGAAATCCCGAGAACCATAGAGAATGACCTGCATTGAGTCACCGCTGGTCCTGAAGTCCGGTGGCGGAGATTTATGGGATTCAACTTCTTTTATCACCATATCCAATCCGCTTCCCCGCTCCTCGCAAAAATCCATGCGGCGCATCAAAGCACCCAACATGTTGTTACGGGTAAGTGGCGAATGATCAATCATCCGGTTAGGCGGAACAAGTGATGCTCCGGGGTTGTCGATTTCCAACTTGTCGCTAAACACATGGATGAGCGGACCGGCACCGGTTATACGGAAATCCTGGTGAACAAGCGCATTCACCAGCAATTCACGTATGGCAGGTTTAGGGAAACGAGGGATGTCCTTTCTGCGTGAATCGCTTATTTCCTCACGCACGGGATTATGGAGATTAATGCGCTCCAGGATGTTATCAAAATCCAACACGTATCCCCTCTCCCCGTCCATCTTGTCCTTAACTCCGCTGGGCTTGCCGCGACCATTGTAAATCGCGAGACGAATGCCTTTTCGTTCCATGGACGCACCAAACTTCGAGAGTTTTCCGGCGAACAGAATCGCCCCAAGTTTGGTAACATCCCATTTGCCCGCATCGTTCTTCCGGATAAGTCTTTCCGCCTCCAGTCTTTCACAAATTTCTGCCGCAGTTTTCGGTTTCGGCAACTTCATATACTCAAAGTATTTTTCCCAGCCGAGTAAATCGAGCACCTCTTCCTGCTCCAAATGTTCCTTGGCTAGCGCCTCTTCCCAATTCAACTCGCCGAGGTGAATATTCAGTTTTTTGTGCAACTGAATGTTTGATTGCAGTTCCTGCGTTGCGCTGCCGATACGAACATAGGCTGTCCCATGATAAGCCGTAGGCACATCCACGGCTGCCGACACCTCGAGCAGAACAACATCGCCTCGGGGGTGCGCTATTTTCCTGAATTCAACCAAAGGACGCGGATTTAACATGCTTAAAAGCCAGGGATGCAGACTTTGATTTCCTTTTTTCTTGGTTTCCGGATCAAAAGAAGTGCCCACTATCCGACGGGTTGCATCGTCGACACCCCAGACGACATATCCCCTGTCACGGTCGGTTAATCTGGCGCCGTTGGAAAGAGCTGAACACAACTTCCCTATCACTTCGGGATCCTCACCACCCTTTTTGAACTCAAGCCATTCCGATTCATCATTTCCCAGAAGCTCATTAACGAGATCAATATCGCACGAACCATCTGTCATGCTATCCACCCACCAGGATTAAAGTTAAAGCAAAAGCGGCATGGTTGTTGATGCCGTCGTTTCGGGAATTATACCCGAACAAAGAGTGTTTTTGAAGGAAACAAACACCAAAAAAACTCGTCCAACGCAACCGTTACAACAAGCGCGCCTTTTGCGCTGTCTTTCATGCCTGAATTCCTGCAACGCCGAACCGGGCAGGGCATATAAGCCGAGACTCCGCTCGCGGCCCGCACGCTCCCGCCCTCCCCGTTTCCGTCTTGACGCGACGGAGGTGGGGAGGGTATGCTCTCCCCTAGCCATGGACGCCTCCGACGACATAAACGCAAACGCCCTCAGAGCACTGGAGCGGGCCGCAACGAGTTTGGAGAAAGCCGTCCAAGCACGGGAGAGGGACGCACAAGAAATCAAATCCCTGCGATCGAGCAACGAGAGTTTGGAAACCCGCGTCTTGCATCTGCAAGAGGAACTCGAACGCGAACGCAAACGCACACACGAAAACGGCGGACGAATCATCCGAACGACCCAAGCGATTCGCAACGCCCTGTCGGAGGCTTGAGGCATGCCGCAGATAGACATTCGCATCCAGGGACGCCCCTACTCGGTGGAGTGCAAAGAAGGTGACGAACGCAGGGCGCATTTTCTCTTGGCGCACATCAATCGTCACGCGGTTCGGTTGGTCGCGCAACTGGGAAACATGCCCGATGCGCAACTCCTGTTAATGACGGGCATGATTGTTGCCGACGAATTGCTCGAAGCCCAGGAGAAGCTCCAGCGTCTCAATGGCAAGAAGCAATCCAACGGCGCGGACGACCCCGACCAAATGCGCCTTGACGGCAATGGCGATGACGGCAGCGAGAGCGAAATCGCCGAGCGAATCCGGGCGACATCGCAGCGTCTCGAAACTCTCAGCAATCTGCTCGAACAGGAGGAGGCACGAGACGACGAGCGTGCGGATTAGCCGATGCTCTCTTCCGTGCCAGCCAGTCCCGAACGCAGCAAGGAGATGTTGCGGCGCGAAGCGTTCGAGCGACGCAAATCCGTCAAGAATGTTAACGCCGCCGCCAAGAGCATCGCACGGAAGGGAAGCGATATGCTCGGGGTTTTGAAAACGAACAAAAAGGTCACCGGCTATTTGCCCGTGCGCGGCGAAATAGATTCACTCCCTCTTTTAAACGCACTTCATCAAAAAAGATTCACCATCGCGCTTCCGGCGGTTGTCAATGCGGATGCGCGGGAGATGGAATTCCGTCTTTGGACTCCGGGCACGCCCTTGATTGACGGCGCGTTCGACATTCCGGTTCCCCCCGCCGAAAACGGAATTTTAAGGGAACCGGGCATTTTGCTGGTGCCTTTGCTGGCATTTGACCATAAAGGGTCCCGTCTCGGTTACGGCGGGGGTTATTACGACCGCGCCCTCAAAAAAATACGCGCAAAAAATCCCCGCGTGCTTGTTCTCGGCCTGGCGTTTAACGAGCAGGAGATTGATGCGGTCCCTCGCGAGCCGCACGACCAGCTCCTTAATATGGTTCTCACGCCGGACGGCGCCATACCCCTTTGTGGGAGTTACGCGTGAGGATTCTATTTCTTGGCGACATCATGGGACGAAGCGGACGGAGCCTGCTGTTGCAGCGCATCGCCGGTCTGCGCAAACGTTTCGGCGCCGAGTTCGTCATCGCCAACGGCGAAAACGCCGCGGGCGGA
The DNA here is from genome assembly GCA_026708545.1 of Hyphomicrobiales bacterium. Lineage (GTDB taxonomy): Bacteria > Pseudomonadota > Alphaproteobacteria > JAPOUT01 > JAPOUT01 > JAPOUT01. The sequence goes on along the minus strand of JAPOUT010000003.1, from coordinate 15,569 downwards.
TTCGGAATTACCGAAAAAATCTCCGAGAGCCTGCTTGATGCCGGCGTCGATATCGTCACCACCGGCAACCATGTCTGGGACAGGCGCGAGGTCATTCCCTACATGGATCGCGAACCGCGGGTGCTGCGTCCGGCAAACTTCCCGCAGGGAACTCCGGGCGTCGGATACCACCTCCTTGAAACCCCAACGGGCAAGCGCGTGCTGACCATCAACCTCATGGGCCGCGTCTTCATGGAAATCCTCGACAATCCTTTTCAGGTCATGGAAGAGATTCTGAAAGACCACAACCTCGGACGCAATTGCGATGCCATCGTCGTCGACTTCCACGCCGAGGCCACCGCCGAAAAAATGGCAATGGGACATTTCTGTGACAGCCATGTCTCGCTGGTGGTGGGAACCCATTCCCACGTTCCGACCGCGGATGCGCAAATCCTGCCCGGGGGAACCGCTTACCAAACCGATGCGGGCATGTGCGGCGACTACAACTCCGTCATCGGCATGAACATCGAAGAGCCCCTGCAGCGATTCACCCGTTCCATGTCCTCGGGAAGCTTCACGCCGGCGCTGGGAGAGGCGACTTTGTGCGGCGTGCTGGTCGAAACCGATGAAAGCACGGGCCTCGCCGTTCGAATCGCGCCTTTGCGCGTCGGCGCCAACCTTGCCGAGAGCATCCCCCTCTGGGAGCAGCCGGAACAACCGCGCCGGGAGGTATAATCATGGCAGGGCATTCAAAGTTCAAAAACATTCAATTCCGCAAAAGCGCGCAAGACAAGAAGCGCGCGGGAATGTTCGGCAAAATCGCCCGCGAAATCACCGCGGCCGCACGCTCCAACCCGGACCCCGCTTCCAATCCGAGGCTGCGCTCCGCCATCGCCAACGCGCGCGGGTGCAACATGCCCAACGACAACATCGAACGCGCCATCAAACGCTCCCGCGACGACGACAGCGCCAATTATGAATCCATTCGCTATGAAGGTTTTGCGCCCGGAGGCGTCGGCGTCATCGTCGAGGCGCTCACGAACAACCGCAACCGTACGGCGGGGGAGCTGCGCGCCATCTTCGGGAAGCTGGGCGGTTCGATGGGGGAGAGAGGCTCGGTGTCGTTCCTGTTCGAGCAGGTCGGATCGATTATCTATTCGCTCAAGGACGCCAAGGGCGACGAGATGCTTGAAGCGGCCGTTGATGCCGGTGCAAGCGACTATGTTTCGGAAGACGGGTCTTGCGAATTCTTCTGCGAACCGGATGCGCTCCATGACGTCTCCGGTGCGCTGGAGGCGCGCTTCGGCGCGGCGGAGTCGACTCGCCTGGCATGGCGCGCGAACACGTCCGTTGCGGTCGGCGAGGAAGATGCAGGCGCGCTGCTCAAATTGCTCGATGCCCTCGAGGACAGTGACGACGTTCAACAAGTTTATTCGAACTTCGATATGTCCGACGAGGTGATGGAGAGAGTCTCGGCGAATGGCTGAGGGCGGTTTGTTGTTGCTGGGTCTTGATCCCGGTCTGCAGGCGACGGGCTGGGGAGTTATCGAGGCGCAGGGCACGCGGTTGCGCCACGTATCCGACGGAACGATACGATCCAAGCGCGGCAAAGACATATCGGCGCGCCTGCTGGAAATCTCCGGCGCGCTGAGAGAAATCCTTGAACGCCTCCGACCGAACGAGATTGCAATGGAGAGCAGCTTCTTCCACCTTGACGCCAACGCCGCATTGAAGCTCGGCAAAGTCTGCGGCGTCTGCCTGCTCACGGCAGGCGAAGCCGGCGTTCCCGTCCGTGAATATGCGCCCAATCTGGTTAAAAGCTCGGTAGTCGGCTACGGACACGCGGACAAACAACAAGTGCGCCACATGGTCGCACGCTTGCTCGCCGGCGTTGCGGGAGATTCGGAGCATGCCTCCGACGCGCTCGCGGTTGCCATCTGTCACGCGCAGCACCGTCCCCTCGAGCGCGCGAAGAAGGCCGCGCGGGCGGCGATGTCAACGGTGGCGCGATGATTGCGAAACTGCGCGGACGGGTCGATGAGATTGGCGCGAGTTTTGCCATCCTCGATGTCGGCGGCGTCGGGTACCGGGTGGAATGTTCGGCGCGGACTTTAAGCGCGCTGCCCGCCGCCGGCGAAGAAGCCGGCCTGCTGACCGAGCAAGTCACCCAGGAGGACAAAACGCGCTTGTATGGTTTTGGCGACGAAAGCGAACGCGACTGGTTCGTGTTGTTGCTGGGCATTCAGGGCATCGGCGCGCGCATGGCGCTCGCGCTGCTGGGAGTGCTCTCGCCCGAGGCGCTTGCGCAATCGATTCGGGCGGATGATTCGGCGCGCCTCACAAGCGCGCCGGGCATCGGCACACGTCTCGCCCGGCGCATTACCACCGAATTGAAAGACAAGGAACTTCCCGAAACCCCCAGCGACGTCGCGGTTTCCGCGGAAGACGGGGCCGCCGCGCGCAAGCGCAAGGATGCCGTCGCCGCACTGATAGGATTGGGCTACGCGCGCGCGCAAGCCCATGAGGCGGTCGCAAAGGTGCTGCAGTCGAGCGAGGAAGGCGACGGCATCAATATCGCGGAACTCATCCGCGCGAGTTTGCGGCTGCTCGCGAAGGCCTCGTGAGGAACCGGCCGTGTCCGAGCGCCTGGTAAGTCCCAAAACCCACGACGGCGAGGGCGGCGGGGATATCGCCGCCGAGGCAACCACGCGGCCGCAATTGCTGGATCAATTTCTCGGACAGGAACGTGCGCGGGAGAATCTCGGCGTCTTTATCAAAGCGGCGAGTTCGCGCGGCGAGGCGATGGATCATCTTCTGCTGGTCGGACCCGCCGGACTCGGTAAAACAACTCTTGCACGAATCGTCGCCAACGAATTGGGCGTAACCCTTCATGCGACTTCGGGCCCGGTGCTGCAAAAAGGCGGCGACCTCGCCGCATTGCTGACAAATTTAAACCGCCGGGACGTTCTCTTCATTGATGAGATTCACAGGCTTTCCCCCAGCGTCGAGGAACTGCTCTATCCGGCGATGGAAGACAGGCAGCTTGATCTCATTCTCGGCTCGGGGCCGGGCGCGCGTTCGGTGCGCATTGATCTCGCACCCTTCACGTTGATCGCCGCAACCACGCGAACCGGCCTGCTGACAACGCCCCTGCGCGACCGTTTCGGCATCCCCATCCGGCTCAACTTCTACGACGAAGCCGAACTGTGCCGCATCGTTGCAAGGGGTGCGAACATTCTCGATATCAAAATCACGCCCGAGGGCGTATCCGAGATAGCGCGCCGCGCGCGGGGAACGCCGCGCATCGCCGACAGGCTGCTTCGGCGCGTTCGGGATTTCGCCCTCGTCGGCGGGAGGCCCGAGATCGATGCTTCCACCGCCGATGAAGCCTTGCAACGCATGGAGGTCGACCAGCGCGGCCTTGACGAGATGGACAGAAATTATCTGTATGCGCTTGCCTGCACTTTCAACGGCGGGCCCGTCGGCATCGAGACGCTTGCGGCGATGTTGAACGAACCGCGCGACACCGTTGAGGACATTATCGAGCCCTACCTGATGCAGCAGGGATTCGTGCTGCGAACGTCCCGCGGACGGATGGTGTCGCGCGGCGCCTATGAATATCTGCGCATTAATCCTCCCGCTTCGCTCGCATCGGAAATGTCCGGACGCACGCCGACGCTGGATTTCGACGCCGATGACGATGAAGCAAATGAATGAGTTCGCCGGCACCTTGAAGGACGGCGTGCACATTCTGCGGTTGCGGGTTTACCACGAAGACACCGACTACACCGGCGTCGTTTATCATGCGTCCTATGTGCGTTTCGCCGAGCGGGGCCGTTCGGACTTTTTGCGCGCGCTCGGGTTCGATCACACCACCCTGCACGGGGCGTCCCCGGCGGCCGCGTTGATGGTTTATCGAATGGAGATCGATTATCTCGGCGCCGCTCGAATCTCTGATATATTGGAGGTGGAAACGCACGTCGCCTCCCTCACCAAGACGCGCATGGAGATGGCGCAATCGATTCGCCGCGGAAGCGACGTTCTCTGCCGCTTGAAGGTGGTGGTGATAACGGCGATTCCCGGCGGGCGGGCGCGGCGGCTTCCCGAGGCTCTCGTCAAGGCGCTCAAAGGGCGGGTTTTATCCGTCGAATCGTGAAAAACCCTTGCCTTGACCGCGAGTTTCGGCAATAAACAAGCAAGCGGAGTCTTGCAAACAATATCGATAGGTCAAACATGGAAGTGATAACAGATTCTCTAAACCGCATTGAAGGCGTGAGCATGTGGTCCCTGTTTCTCCAGGCCGACTTGCTCATCAAGGCGGTGCTGATCGGGTTGCTGGCGGCATCAGTGTGGTCGTGGGCGGTCGTGGTGCAGAAGCACACGGAACTGCGGCGGCTTCACATACTCGCGAACGACTTCGAGGAGATGTTCTGGTCGGGACATCCGCTGGAGAAATTGTACAAGCCCTTGACGCAGGGCGAATCGCATCCGATGGCGATGTTGTTTGTGGTGGGCATGCGCGAGTGGAAGCGCGTGCAAAACGTTGATGTCGGCTGGTCGGCAGTCGACAAGCATCTTGAAAAATCCCTGAGCATCGCACTGGCGAAGGAAACCGACCCCCTGCAAAAACGGCTGCTGTCGCTGGCAACGATTGGCGCGACCGCCCCTTTTGTCGGGCTGTTCGGAACGGTTTGGGGAATCATGAACAGTTTTCAGGCGATAGCGACCTCGAGCGACACTTCGCTTGCCGTTGTCGCGCCGGGGATTGCCGAGGCCCTTTTTGCCACGGCGCTGGGATTGTTCGTGGCGATTCCCGCGGTGGTGTTCTACAACCGCTTTAACGAACGGGTCGGCGAGTATGTCGCGCGCCTGGAACTCTTCTGCGACGAATTCACCGGCATCATCTTCTACGAAAACGCGGAACGCTGATCCATGTCGCTAAGCGCACGGGGAAGGGGTCGCCGGGGAGCCGGGCGGGGCTTTCGTCCCGCGCCGATGAGCCGGATAAACGTCACACCCTTCGTCGATGTGATGCTGGTGCTGCTGATTGTCTTTATGATTGCCGCGCCGCTGCTGAGCATCGGCGTTCCCATCGACCTTCCCAAAAGCGACGAGAGTTCTTCGCTTCCCGCAGACCAGCAAATACTCACCGTTTCGGTCACCGAGGACGGCCGCATCTATCTTCAAGACGAGGAAGTCCTGCTTGAGGATTTAAAGCAACGGCTCCAGGCGCGTCGCACGGGCAGCGCGAACGCCGGGAGCGACAAGGACGATGATTCCGAAACCATCGATATCCTCGAAACCAAAGAAGTCCATAGCGGCAGCATCTATGTTCGCGGCGACAGCCAGGCGCGCTACGGCTTGATGGCGGAGATCATAGCGATTGTCAAAGCGGCGGGATTCCGCCGTATTGGATTCATCACGGAAACCAACCCGGAATCATAGACCCTTGAGTCTTCGATACACGATTTTAATCTCCATTTTTGTGCATGTGGCGTTGCTGGCAGCGGGTTTGATCGGCTTGCCGTGGAAGATGCATGCGCGCCAAGACGCCCCCCTGGCGGTGGAGTGGATCGAAATTGCCGAGGCCCCCGAAAAGGCCGAGCCGGAACCCGATCCTATCCTCCCGCCCGAACCCGAACCCGGCCCGATTCTCCCGCCCGAGCCGGAGGAACCCGAACCAGAGCCGGAACCGGAGCCAGAGCCGGAACCCGAGCCCGAACCGGAGTCGGAACCCGAATCGGTCCCCCAGCCCAAGCCCGATGCGTCTCCGGACCCGCTGCCCAAACCCAAGGTGGTCGACCCCGCGGAAGAAGAGCCCGAGCCCGAGCCCGAAGAAGAGACGATTCCCCCTCCCGAGGAGAAAGCCCCCGCGCCCGAACCCCCGCCGCCGCCCCCGCAGAAGCGCGCGGCGGTGCGCTCGGAGCTGTTGGAAGATATCGCCTCGTTGCTGAACGAAATCCCCGTGCAAGAGCCCTCAAGCACCGAAAACAAGGTGCTGAATGCCAGCGACAGAAGCCGCCTGGAGTTGCTGTTTAACAGCCAGATTCGCAAGTGCTGGTTTCTCTCTCCCGAAATGGAGGACAGCGGCCATACGGTTCGGATGCGGATATGGCTGCGGGAAGACGGCTCGCTGGCGCGTCGTCCGGAGTTACTAGCGGGCAATTCAAAATTGAGGCAAGATAGGCGTTACCGGAGCATGGTGGACTCGGCGCGGCGCGCGGTGTTAAACTGTGCGCCGTTTGAAATTCCCGAAGAATTGTTTATTTCGGAGTTTATCTTCAACTTTGAGACGGACGGATTGAATTAAATGAAGACGAGTAGACTGGCAGGTTTGGTGACGTTGGTATGCATGTCATTGGCGGCATCGGGCGCGTTTGCACAAACCGAGATTAACATCACCGAGGGGCGCATTGCCGCAACTCCCATAGCGGTCTCGACCTTCCTCGGCTCCACAGAGCGGGAGGCCGAACTCGCCCGCGACATCACCGAGGTTGTCCGCGCGGATCTGAACAGTTCCGATTTGTTTACAAGCATTGAGGAGCGCCGCTTCCGCGAACGCATCGACAGTCCCAACAGTTTGCCGGACTTTGAAGCGTGGCGGTCGATAAACGCGCAGGCGCTGGTGACCGGTCGCGTGTCCGACGTGAGCGAGGAAACGATTCGCATTGAATTCCGCCTCTGGGACATTTTCGCGGCCAAGCAATTGTTCGGGCTGCAGTTGTCGACGCAGCGGGAATACTGGCGGCGCCTCGCCCACATCGTGGCGGACAAAGTCTATGAGCGCCTGAGCGGCGAGAGCGGTTACTTCGACAGCAAGGTCGCATTTATCTCCGAGACCGGATCGAAAGGGGCGCGCCAAAAGGAAATCATCATCATGGACCAGGACGGCAACAACGCCCGTGCCTTTTCCGACAAGGGACTTATACTAACGCCGCGCTTTTCTCCCACCGGCGAAGAAGTCGTCTATCTTTCCTACGAAGACGGAACGCCGCGTGTTTACATTTTGAGCTTGGAGACCGGCCACAAGGGCGCGGTCGGAGCGTTTCCGGGGTTGTCGTTTGCGCCGAGGTTCTCGCCCGACGGACGTTTTGTGGTCATGAGTCTCCAGGCCGGATCGCACTCGGACATCCATGTCTTCGATTTGCGATCGAGAGAGTCGCGCCAAATTACCAATTCCCTTTCCATCAATACATCGCCGTCCTATTCCCCCGACGGCAAGCGCATCGCCTTCGAATCGGACAGGGGCGGCAACCAGCAAATCTATGTTATGAACGCCGACGGCTCCGATCCCCAGCGCATCAGTTTCGGGGAAGGTCGCTACGCCTCTCCGGTGTGGTCGCCGAGGGGAGACTGGATTGCCTTCATCAAGCTGTTCCGCGGAGAGTTTTTCATCGGGGTAATGTCGCCCGAGGGCAAACATGAGCGCTTGCTGGCGCGGGGCTTCCACAACGAAGGGCCTGCATGGTCGCCGAACGGGCGGGTTTTGATGTTCTTCCGGGACACCCCGGGCGAGACCGGCGGCCCGCACCTCTGGCGGGTGGGGGTAAACGGGGACAATCCCCGCCATATCCCGACGGCAACCTTCGCCTCCGATCCTTCGTGGTCGCCCCTGCTCCACGATATTGAGACCCCGTAAGGCCGAGAACGCCTCGAAAAACCCTCTTGCGTTATTCGATTTATGGGGCTATCCTGCAATCGCCTCCTTAGAGAGGACGAGATATTCACGCCCCAACCTTAGGTCAACATTAGAGGATATAAATGAACGACTCGAAATACTTTCACACCACTTCCCGCGCTTCCGGCGCGATAACTTTCCCTTTTGCCGCACTGCTCGCGATGCTTCTTCTGACGCTTGGCGGATGTGCGGGGTTCTTGGACGGCAGCGGCCTTTTCTCATCGTCGGAAACGGCGGCAGGAGCCACGGAAAGCGAACCCATCAACCAGTCCGCCGCGGCCGCTCCCGGCAGCGTCGATGATCTTGAGGTCAACGTCGGTGACCGCATCTTCTTTGCAACCGACAGGTCCACCCTCGACTCCTCCGCGCAGGAAACCCTGCGTCGCCAGGCAGCATGGTTGAAACGCTACTCCAATATCGTCGTGCGCATCGAAGGACACGCCGATGAACGCGGAACGCGCGAGTACAACCTTGCACTCTCGCAACGCCGTGCCAACGAAGCGCGCGAGTTTCTAGTGGGACTTGGCATCGCGAACAATCGCATTTCCATCATCCCCTACGGCAAGGAGCGTCCCTTGGCGCTGTGCTCGAACGAGAACTGCTGGAAGCAGAACCGCCGCGCCGTAACAACGGTTGTCGCGCCAGGAACATAAGATCCGCGTCCCCGCTAAGCGATGAAGACCCGTTCCGTATTGCTTCCGTTAGTATGCGTGGCACTGGTCTCATCGTTTGCGGTGTTTGGTGCACAAGACACCCGCGCGCAGAGTGCATCGGACTGGCAGGCGGTTTCGGAAAGGCTGGCGCGCATAGAGGACGAGATTACCTCGCTTCTCGCGAACTTTGACGAAGAAGGCGACGCCGAGGTGTCTCAGCGGCTCTCGCGCCTTGAGGAATTGTTGCGTGAGAACACCGGCATGCTGGAAACGCTCACCTTTCGCCTCGGACAACTTCAGCAGAGTTCCACGGCGTACCGCAGGGACGTGGAGTTGCGCTTCCAGATTCTCGAGGACGACCTCATCTCCGCATCCGAGCGTCTGAACGCGCTCGCCACCGCGCTGAGAAGCGCGTCCGCATCCTCGGCGGCGGTCGTGTCGGCGCCGGCGGCGACAGCGACAACACCGTCGGCTCTCACATCAAATCCCGTGACCTCGGCGGCGGTGACATCGACGATAGGGGCAGTGGGGGCTCCGTCCACGCTGACGGGAGTGGCTCCCGGGGCGGCGGTGCTGGGAACGCTTTCGGCGAGAGGCACGGAGGGTCTGCAACCTGAATTCGGCGACCAAAATAATGTTGAGGGCGACGAGGGTTTTTCTTTCTTCGATTCGGATGATTCGGGCGGACCTGCTCCCGAACCCATTGACGTCCCGGACGGAAGCCCGGGCGCTATTAACCTTCTCGATGAAAACGCCCCCAGGCCTCTCGGCGCGATTCCCCTTGACGAAGGCCAATCCACCCCCGAATCCGGAGACCAATCCGCCCCCGAGTCCCGGGCCGCAACATCGGCGGATCCCGACGCCATCTACCGGGAGAGTTTCTCGTTGCTTGAGCAAAGCGATTTCGAAGGTGCGCGAGAGGGCTTTCTGCGCATTGTCAGCAATCACCCCGACCACGAAAACGCCGCCGATGCCAATTATTGGGCCGGCGAAATCTTCCTCGCCCAAGGCGACTACGCCGAAGCCGCGAAAAGCTTCCTCAATGTTCGCCAGAGTTATGGAAACAGCGAGCGCGCCAGCGACTCCATGTTGAAACTGGGAGTGTCTCTGCGCTTTCTCGAAGAACCCGAACGCGCGTGCGGCGTCTTTGACGAATTGCTTGCGCCGGGACGGTTTGATTTGTCGGACACGGTTCGGCGTCGTGCGGAATTGGAGCGGCAGCTCACAGGTTGCTGAATCATTATGTCCCCTGCGTCGCGCGACGCACCTTTAACTTTCGAAGAATTCGAAACTTTGATGCAACCCTTGGAGGCGTTGCACTCGATTGCGCTGGGGGTTTCGGGAGGAGCCGATTCCACAAGTTTGCTGTTGCTGTCGGCGCATTGGCGCAAACAGAGACTGCAACAAAGGAAAAACGCCCCGGAAATCCTCGTTCTTAGTGTTGATCACGGCGTTCGCGCAACGGCTTGCCAAGAAGCGGAAAGCGTTGTCCGCACGGCAAGAGAACAAGGATGCCGAGGCGAAATCCTGCGCATTGGAGAACCGCCGCCGCAACAAAACAAACAAGCAGTTTTGCGGGAACGCCGTTATGAACTCTTGTGCCGGCGATGCCGGCAACAAAACATCGATGTTCTGCTGTTGGCTCATCATCTTGAGGATCAAGCCGAAACTTTTCTGCTGCGTTTGGCACGGGGATCCGGTGTCGATGGGCTTGCTTCGATGAGTCGCGAATCCATGCGTCACGGCGTTCGTTTGTACCGTCCGCTATTGGAATTTCCCCGCGCGCGCCTTCGAGCGTATCTCGCACAAGCGGACGCGTCCTGGCTGGAAGATCCGAGCAACCAGGACATATCCTACGCACGGGTGCGCTGGCGCAAACTGCTTGAACCCTTGGCGAGGGAAGGTTTGGATGCAAACCGTTTAGCGAAGACGGCGCGCTTGATGGCGCGCGCACGCACGGCCTTGGAGGAAACCTCTTTTGCACATTTGCGCCGCCATGCGCGTTTGATGGAAGCGGGTTATGCAAACTTCTCGCACGACCTGCTCAATGACGCGCCCGACGAGATTGTGCTGCGGTCGCTTTCGCGCTTGCTGATGGCGGTGGGGGGACGCTTCTATGCGCCGAGGCTATCGAACCTGGAACATGCCCTTGAAAGCCTGCGCGAATCTCCCCGCACCAACGGAAAAACCCTCGGCGGGTGCAAAATCTTCTCGGACAAAAAAGGCGGGGGGTTCTTCGTGATTCGCGAACCTGCGGCGGCGGCCTCCGCTGCGCCGGTGCGCCTCAACGGCGAATCGGGTCGGACGAATTTCGGCGTTTGGGATGGACGCTTCCGCATTTTTTCCACCGATTCGGCCGTTGCCGATTTCGCCGAAAATTTCGAGGTTCGCGCGCTGGGAGAGGAAGGTGCGTCCAGATGTGGAGAGTCCGCAAACCTCGTCCGCCCGGCACAGATTCGCTACGGGCTTCCGGCACTTTGGCGCGAAGGAAAACTCGTCGGCGCACCGCATCTCGCCGGTCCGTGCGACTTGCCCGTGCGCTTTGTTCTGAACCGCCCAAAAGGCCTTGAAGCCCCGGCCTAGCTGCAAACAGGCCTCAACCAAACCATCCTCTGCGATATAAAGTTGGTTTCACGGCTGATTAACCGACATCCCTGAAAACGCCCCCTTCTTATTTGAGCAACCAAAAATCTTATAAAACCCGTGATGCACACGAATTTTAGCCTGATTCGCCAACCAGAATTCGACCCGATTCGAAAGCGGAACCGGGCCCGAAAACCTCTTGGGCAACGAAAATTGCGTGATACCAAGCGGAATTCGGTGGCAAGGCATTCAACGCATGTTTTGGCATGCACCGGCAATTCCCCGTCACAGCACACGAAAAAGTAACCTTTTCCGCGTGCATCTGTGCTAGAATGGGGATAGAAGTATTGAAGAACATACGGAGTCTCTTGTGTCGAATCTCAAAAATTTCATCCTTTGGGCGGTTATCGCCGTCTTGGTGTTTGCGCTTTTCAGCTTGTTCCAGGGAGGACCCGTGGGAGGACAACGCGCCGAAGCAATCAATTTCTCCCAGTTGCTTGCCGAAACGGATGCGGGGAACGTTCGTGATGTCCTCATTGAGGAGCAGCAGATTACCGGGCACTACACCGATGGCAGAGCCTTTTCCACCATCGCACCCGACGATCCCGGACTCGTGCAGCGTCTTTACGACAAGGGCGTCGAAATCTCCGCAGCGCCCCCTTCGTCGAAGGGAACTTCGTTGCTGAGCATTCTTATTTCATGGTTCCCGATGCTGTTGCTTGTCGGCGTGTGGATTTTCTTCATGCGGCAAATGCAAAGCGGCGGGGGGAAGGCGATGAGCTTCGGACGATCGAAAGCCAAGCTTCTCAACGAAACGGGCGGGCGCGTCACCTTCGAGGACGTCGCCGGCATTGACGAGGCCAAGGATGAACTCCAGGAGATCGTCGAGTTCCTGAAAAGCCCCGGGCGCTTCCAGCGTCTCGGCGGACGGATTCCCAAGGGCGCGTTGCTCGTGGGACCGCCGGGAACCGGTAAGACCCTCCTTGCCCGCGCCATCGCCGGAGAGGCGAACGTTCCTTTCTTCACCATATCGGGATCCGATTTCGTCGAAATGTTCGTCGGTGTGGGAGCGTCGCGCGTGCGCAACATGTTCGAGCAAGCCAAGAAAAACGCGCCCTGCATCATCTTCATTGATGAAATCGATGCGGTCGGACGCCACCGCGGCGCGGGCTTGGGCGGCGGAAACGACGAGCGCGAGCAAACCCTCAACCAGCTCCTTGTTGAAATGGACGGCTTCGAGGCAAACGAAGGCGTTATCCTCATTGCCGCGACCAACCGGCCCGACGTGTTGGACCCCGCGCTGCTGCGTCCGGGACGCTTCGACCGGCAGGTTGTCGTCCCGAACCCCGACATCATCGGACGCGAGAAAATCCTCAAAGTCCACATGCGCAAGGTCCCGGCCTCTCCCAACGTCGACATCAGGACCATCGCGAGGGGAACGCCGGGATTCTCCGGCGCCGATCTCGCCAACCTTGTCAACGAATCCGCCTTACTTGCCGCACGAAGAGGCAAGCGCATGGTCACTATTTCCGAACTCGAGGACGCCAAGGACAAAGTCATGATGGGTGCCGAGCGGCGCTCCATGGTCATGACCGAAGACGAGAAGAAACTCACCGCCTACCACGAAGGCGGACACGCCCTCGTCGCCCTGCACATGCCCGCATCCGACCCCATCCACAAGGCCACGATTATCCCGCGCGGACGCGCGCTCGGCATGGTCATGCGCCTGCCCGAGCGCGACAAACTTTCCGTCACGCGCGAGAAACTCAAAGCCGACATTGCGGTAGCGATGGGCGGACGAATCGCCGAAGAGCTCATCTTCGGATACGACAAGGTTACGTCCGGTGCAACCTCCGACATTTCCGTAGCAACCAAAATGGCGCGTGCAATGGTCACACAATACGGAATGTCGGACAAACTCGGTCCCCTCGCCTACCGCGAAAACGAAGAAGAAGTGTTTCTCGGACATTCGGTCGCGCGGCAGCAAAATTCTTCGGAGGAAACGCAACGGCTTATCGACGAAGAAATTCGAAACCTTGTCGAAAGTTCCTACCAGGTCGCGAACAACATCCTCAAAGAGCACGTTGACGACCTCCACGCCATTGCGAAGGGGTTGCTTGAGTACGAGACCCTCACCGGCGAGGAAATCAAAAACCTGATCAAAGGCATTAATCCCGTGCGAGAGGACACCGATAACGATCCTCCCGTCGGCAAAAACGGTTCCGTGCCGGACGTCGAAGAATCTGGTCCCATCGATATCACCGGGCCCGCACCACAGGGCTCGGCATAGCCGCACTTGCAGGAGCGTTTGCGGGAATGAATTTTACGGTCCCCGACTTTCTTTTGCGCCGTCGGCGCGCAGCAAACCGAGCCAGAAATCCAGAGAGGCAAAGATGAACGTCTATTATCAAAAAACGCACCAACGCGCTTTCGGAACTTTCCCTTTGACGGGCAAAGACGCGGAAGCCGCCATCACAACCGCCGTGGAAGTCGGATACAGAGCCTTCGACACCGCGCAAATGTACGGAAACGAAGCCGAAACCGGTGCAACGCTGAAGGCAACCGGCATTCCCCGAGAAGAGTTCTGCATCACAACAAAAGTACATCCCGAAAACTTCGAGGAAAGCCGTTTCCTCGCTTCCGTGGAAAAGAGCCTTGCAGATCTCCAGGTGGACTATGTCGATGTCCTGCTTCTCCACTGGCCCCCGGTTGATGGCAATGTTGCACCTTCGCTCCGACTCCTGCAAAACGCCCTTGAGCGCAAACTTACCCGCAACATCGGCGTGTCGAATTACACCGTCGCCATGATGCGTGAAGCCGTGAAGATTATCGACGCGCCTATCGTAACGAACCAGGTGGAATTCCACCCTCTCCTCAATCAAGACAAACTTCTTGCTGGGGCAAATGAAACGGGCATTCCGCTGTCGTCTTATTGCTCGGTGGCGCGGGGCGAAGTCTTCAAGCATCCGGAATTTGCGGAAATAGGCAAGGGTTACGGCAAAAGCGCCGGGCAAGTCGTACTGCGCTGGATTGTGCAAAAAGGAGTGAGCGTAAACACCATGTCCACCAAGGCCGCGAACATCAAGGCCAACTTCGACATCATGGACTTTACGCTCTCCCACGTCGACATGGCCAGAATTGAGAAACTCACCCGCACTGGCTATCGAATTGTCGGAAGCGATTTGGTGCCGTGGGCACCGGAATGGGACTAAGGAAACTTCATTAAATCTGGTCAGGAAGTGCTTTGATTTGGCGACCTTCGGATGTTGAGGCTTTCTCCCTCTTTGAGTTGGATTTGTTTTGATGGTTTACAACCAAGTTGGTCAGTAGACATAGTTGATAAGTCCCAGTTTTGCCGAAAAACGCAATCTTTTTCGTAGCTATAATCCGGGAAGTTACACAACATTCCCCGACTATCGGCAGATTTTCAGCGGCTCAAATTACCAGAATATAAGTGAGCTTTTTGCGAATCACTTGGAATTTTTCGGGGAAAACCGACAGGTTTCGAGACTCTTTATCCAGTCGGCTAGATTGGTTGCAGGCATCTTCGGGGCGTGTATCTTGTCGGTTCTTTTCGGCTAGCGAGGATGGCTGGGAATTTAAAATGCTTGACGGTGGTTCTGGAATCGGTAAAATCGGCGCAGACTTATCCATCAACCTCATGGAGGATTTTAAGATGAACCTATTTCGCTCTGCGACTATTGCGGTGGCTTTGATGATTCCGTTTGGATTGGCACAAGCCACAACATCAAATACACCCCCCCCCCCCCCAGCACTAACTAGTTCCCATCCCTCGTTTTCGGTAACCGAAGACCGCACTTTAGATCTTCGAGAGGCCGGCTCCCAAATCGTTATACAAACTATCGAGGACGCTCTTCGACAGGGCGGGCTTGCATTGTTGGGCGAAGGATTCCAACTCGATTCGTCATTGGTCTACCATTCCGGAGATAACGAAGGAATCGAAGGTGACCTTGATGTTGTGGTTCCCCTATGGAATGGCGGCAGACATGCAATCTTTACGCAGCCCGGCTTTGTGTTCTGGAAGGGGATAGAAGGAGAGGAACGCTTTGACGGTAACATCGGTCTTGTCTATCGAGCTGAATTAACAAGGAACCTGATTGCCGGTGCTTCGGTCTTCTACGACCACGACTTTGAAATCGGTCATTCCCGTGTCAGCGGTGGTATTGATTTGCAAAGCGGATTCTTTCGGTTTGGGGCTAACTACTACCATCCCCTTAGCGAAGTTGAAGATGGCAGAGAGGGTTTTGTGGAAGAAGCCCTGACTGGAATGGATGCCCGGCTCGTCTTTGAAAGGGAGGCGGTGCGTTTGGGAAGCACGATCGGCTACTGGGACTACAAGGGAGAAGAGAGCGGAGGACAAGAAGATAGCCGGAGCGGATGGCAGACCTCGATAGGACTGGATTTCGGTGTTCGGATTCTGCCGGGTGTTTTTGCGGAAGCCAGCTGGGAACGTCACAAGGACAACATTGTGCTTGATGAGCGTATTTTTGCGGGATTGGCTTTCAGGTTCTCTTTGCCCGGCTTTGAGGGGGCGAGCTATGGCAGTGGAGAGATGACTTCAAACCTGTATAAAATTGTCGATCGTGAGAAGCGGATTCTGTATGAGGAGCGTGTGGG
Source organism: Hyphomicrobiales bacterium (assembly GCA_026708545.1). Classification (GTDB taxonomy): domain Bacteria; phylum Pseudomonadota; class Alphaproteobacteria; order JAPOUT01; family JAPOUT01; genus JAPOUT01. Next base: position 38 of record JAPOUT010000003.1, on the reverse strand, counting down.
TGTGCCGAGCGTTTCGATCGTTCGCACCGGAAACGAGA
>JAPOUT010000106.1 GCA_026708545.1 Hyphomicrobiales bacterium | reverse complement strand
TCTCCAAGGTCGGGGGTTATCTCTTCTTTGTGCCCCGCTAACCTCTGCCCCATCCTCAAGCGTTTTAAATCCATCAAGGTATTGGCTTTTTATAAAACTAAAGTTTAATGGTCTTAACAAACTTATCGATTGATTTTATTTGTTCATCACTTAGTTTCAAACCCAGTCGCGTCCGTCGCCACACAAAATCCTCAGCAGAGCGCACCCATTCATGATGCACGCTCCATATCAGTTCAACGGCAAAAATACCGGCTCCGAAATCTGTACCCAGATCATCTTTCGATGTGCTTGTTCCCAGCATTTCAAACACCTCGGTGCCATAGGCTCGCGCAAGCCGCCGTGTATGTGCTTGGTCTAAAAACCCGTATTTATTGGTAATTGCGGTACACAAATCATCAAAACCATCAACGGCAAAATCTCCTCCCGGCAGCGCAACTCCCGCCGTCCAGTTGCCCTGCGTGCTGTTGAGTTGCGGTAGAAACGGAGTTAACTCTTTCATCGCCGATTCTGCCAGTTTGCGATAAGTGGTGATTTTACCGCCGAATATATTCAATAGCGGACATTGACCCGGCGCATCAACGCGCAATGTATAATCGCGCGTAGCGGCCGTTGCCGTTGCCGCGCCTTCGTCATAAAGCGGCCGCACGCCGGCGTATGTCCACACGACATCTTCGCTTCGCAGGGGTGTTTTCAAAAACTGGTTTGCAAAATTGATCAAGTATCTTTGTTCTTCCGGGCTGCATTCAGGCGCGTCATCGGGATGGTCATGGTCAACGTCGGTGGTTCCAAGCAAGGTGAAATCCCCCTCGTAGGGAATGGCAAAGATGATCCGTCCATCCGAACCTTGAAGGAAGTAGCAACGATTGTGGTCGTAAATTTTGCGAGTCACGATATGGCTGCCCCGCACCAGTCGCAATTCGCCGGTTGAATTGGTGTGTCCGATATTACGGGTAATCGATTCTGTCCACGGGCCGCCTGCATTTACCAGGGCTTTGGCGGTAAAAGTTTGCTGTGCACCGTTATCCGTATTCTCGGTCTGAATTGTCCAGCCATGCATGCCGCGCTCGGCTGAAACGACCTTGGTGCGAGTCATAATGTGGGCGCCGCGCTGTTTGGCATCGCGTGCATTCAATACCACCAAACGCGAATCCTCGACCCAGCAGTCCGAATATTCGAATGCCCGGGTGAACTTGTCGTCCAGCGGTGTGCCGGCAGGGTCTGTTGTCAGATCAACCGTAGTTGTGGATGGTAAGAGCTTTCGTCCGCCGAGGTGGTCATAAATGAACAGGCCCAGGCGAATTAGCCAGGCTGGCCGCCTTCCTTTCATCCACGGTATGAGCGTGTCAAGAAGATTGGAAAGAGGCGTTCCACCGGCAAAACGCATATCCGCATGGTAGGGTAGAACAAAGCGCATGGGCCAGCTGATATGGGGCATCGCCCTTAGCAGAATTTCCCGTTCGATAAGCGCTTCGCGCACAAGCCGAAATTCGAAAAATTCGAGATAGCGCAACCCGCCATGGAAAAGCTTGGTTGATGCAGACGATGTTGCCGATGCCAGATCGCCCATTTCCGCAAGGGCAACCCGCACGCCCCGCCCTGCGGCGTCCCGTGCGATACCGCAGCCGTTAATGCCGCCGCCAATGATAAATACGTCAAAATCGGTGCGGCCGATTCGGTTGGCTTGCGTGGTTTTATCTTCCATTAAACTAGTTTGCTGCCTGGCTTACTGTTGCTGCTTGGTGCCGTGCTCCGTTGTGCGTTTGCACGGACAGGCGAAGCGGCACCGCAATGGGTGTCTGTCCTTTTCTGCTTCTCAAGTTCGAAATTGCCGAAACCTGCTCTTGTTTTTGCGCATTTTGTCCGTAATGCGCGATTGCCCCATTTGACATCTCCGTCATATTCATACGAATATTAATAAATTTAATCACATAACGCCACCAATATAAGAAGGAGCTCGAACACACGAGCGTATATTCCGGGGTCCTATGAACGAACGTTTCATTTTGGCAATTGACCAGGGCACAACGTCCAGTCGTGCTATTATTTTTGACGGTAAGCTCAAGCCGAGGACTACGGCGCAAACCGAATTCCCTCAACACTTTCCGCAGTCCGGATGGGTTGAACACAATCCCGACGACTTATGGTCCACAACAATCAATATGTGCCAACAGGCAATCAAGGACCAGCAGATTTCGGCTGCCGACATCGCTGCCATCGGTATAACGAATCAGCGCGAAACCACGCTCGTTTGGGATAAAAACACAGGTGAAGCGGTATATCCCGCAATCGTTTGGCAGGACCGGCGCAGCGCCGATTATTGTCGCGGCCTCAAAGCCGCCGGTCATGAAGAAATGGTGTCGCAAAAAACAGGATTGCTTCTCGACCCCTATTTTTCCGCAACCAAACTGAATTGGATATTGACTCATGTTGATGGTGCCAGGGCGCGTGCCGAGGCGGGGGATTTGATATTCGGCACTGTCGATAGTTACATCATATGGCGTCTGACCGGCGGCGCGGCGCATGTCACCGACGCGACGAATGCGGCACGCACCATGCTCTACAATATTTCCGAAGGGTGCTGGGACAAGGACCTGCTGGCATTATTCGAAATTCCGGAAAACATGTTGCCCGAAGTCAGGGATAGTTCCGGGTATTTCGGCACCACCAAGGCCGGTATTTTTGACTCGGCTGGCATTCCCATACTTGGCGTCGCCGGAGACCAGCAGGCGGCGACTGTGGGCCAGGCTTGCTTTCGGCCCGGCATGGTTAAATCGACCTACGGCACGGGTTGTTTTGCCCTGATGAACACGGGTAATCAAATCGTGTCGTCTTCGAACCGCCTGCTGACGACAATCGCCTATCAGATGAACGGCAAGCCGACTTACGCGATTGAAGGGTCGATTTTTGTTGTAGGTGCCGTTGTGCAATGGTTGCGTGACGGTTTGAAAATCATATCTTCGGCGCCGGAGACGCAAACGCTTGCCGAGGCTGCCAGCGACACCGAACAGGTCTATTTTGTCCCTGCTTTCACCGGGCTTGGTGCGCCGTACTGGAATGCCGATTGTCGCGGCGCCATATTTGGTTTGACGCGAAACACGGGAGCGGCTGAAATTGCCAAAGCCGCGCTGGAAAGCGTCGCCTTCCAGACGCGTGATTTGATTGAGGCGATGGGGGCCGATTGGAATAACGGCGACGGCGCCGTTCTGCGCATTGACGGTGGCATGGTCTCCAATGACTGGTTGGTACAGACGTTGTCGAACCAACTTGGCGCGCCTGTTGATCGTCCGGTTGTGACCGAAACCACGGCGCTTGGCGCGGCCTATTTGGCTGGCCTTGCGGCCGGCATATGTCCGACTCCCGATGTGTTTGCGGCGGATTGGGAACTTGAAAGGCGGTTTGAACCTGCGATTGATTCCACGGATGCGGACATGCTTTACAGAGGATGGAAACGGGCTGTTGCACGCTTGCTCCATGAGCCCGAAGTTTAGAAACCCGTTATCGAGTCGACAAGACCCCGTTATGCCGTGTCCGGGACGTTGAATGCACGATGTTGAATACACGATGGAGAAAAGGGATACGGCGGGCAAAAAACCAAAAAGCCATCCCGACGCAAGCGGCAGTCCGGGCGTGTCCGCGGGTGTGCCGTTCGTGAATCTTTTCTTGAACCCTCGAGTGTGCAAACTTTAATGAGGGAAGCGCGGCTCAAACGGAAGGCGCGGACGAAATAAAAACGAATATCGTTCCGAATGAATGCATTCGTTTCAAACGAAGGCGGCCCGGCTTTGATTTCAAGCCTTGGGAAGAGCAATCAGGCCGCCTGCCAAGGGGAATTTTTGCAGCAGGTCGTTCGAGACGCGAATCCGGGCCGATGATACGATCACCTTGTCGTAATCTTCGTCAAGACACAGACAGGATGTCGGCCGGGGAAACGGGACCGAATACTGCGCCAGCAGTTTTCCGTCCGGCGCATGTTTTTGGACCCTCCAGCCGTCCCAAATTGCGAGCCAAAGGTTTCCGTCAACATCAATGTCCATGCCGTCGGGACTTCCGATGCAACCGTCGTCGAATTCGATCAACGGGCGGCGGTTGCCGATGCCGCCGCTTTGTTCGTCAAAGTCATAGGCGAAGACCACGCGGTCCGCCGTGTCGATCAAGTACATTGTCCGGTTGTCGCGCGACCAGCCCATTCCGTTGGGCAGGGAAAGACCGGATTCCATTGCATGCGAGCTTCCGTCCGGATCAATGCGGTAAAGCGAACCGGCGCCTTTTTCGAGGTTAAACGCGAGCGAACCTATCCAAAAACGTCCTCGGTTGTCACATTTGCCGTCGTTGAAGCGATTGGTCGGTTTGTGGGCCTCGGGATTGCCGAGCGTTGTGGTTGTTTGTCCTGTTGGAAGATCCATAATCCTAATTCCCGACAGGCCGGCGACCAGTAGTCCGCGCTTGGTGTCACTGATTGCGGTGATCATTTCTTTCTGCGGATATCGGGATGTCTCCTTGGTGGTGAGATCGTGGGCGAATATGCAGGGACGGCAAATGTCGACCCAGTAGATGAATTGTCCATCCAGGCTGCGCACCGGGCTTTCGCCGATGAGGTTCTGGACGTCGGCAAGGATGTCAAACCTCGGCTCCGGAAGGTTTGCTGGCATCGGGGCGCTGGAGACGGGACGCGGTGCGCCTCCGGCCTGAAGAGATGCAAGGCGCGTCGCTTCGATCACGGCGGGTCCAAGCCGGTGCAGGGTGTTGCGGTCCAGTCTTTGTGATGAACCGCTGAGCCCGATGGCGGCCACGGTAATCCCCCGATGGTCAACAATGGGGGCGGCAACGCTGGATATGCCTTGCACGTCTTCGTTCAGGTCGATAGCGTATCCGCGCGCATTCACCAAGTCGAGATGGTGGTTGAGTTCGGACAAATCGGTGTATTGTCCATTCGATACAGTCTGCGTTTTCTCGGACTCCTGTAAACGCACGCGCTCATCGTAGGAAAGTCCCGAGACCAACGCCTTTCCAATCGCGCTGTTCCATTTTGAAACACGTTGGCCTATGCGGGATTGTTCCCGCAGATGGTGACTGCTCTGCAGTTCGTCAATGTAAACCCCGCCGTCCGGGGTGGGAATCGCCAGCGAGATGGTCTCGCCTGTCATCGCGTGCAGTTTCTGCATCTCCGGTACGGCCGATCCCCGCAGGTCAAAATCCTGCCAGACTTGTCGCGATAACTCGAATAACCGCATCCCCGGTCGATACGTATTGCCGTCCGAATCGAATCGCACCATGCCATGGTCAATCAGCGTTGCCAGCAGCCGGTGGGCGGTTGGTTTTGTCATTCCCAACCCGTCCATAACTTGCCGCAAACTCTGCGGCTCGGAAACTGATCCAAGAAAGCTTAGTATTTGCAAGCCCTTAGCTAATGTGGCCGAGCGCGTTTTTGCCGGTACTTCAGTCATTTTCCACCTTGTGGCTTAACCATTGACAATCTTGTGCCCCAAAGGTATAGATAGCATATTTATCTTGATATTCAAGATAGCATGTTAAATAATGAGACTGTAGATGGAACTTGGTCTGGAAGGAAAACTCACCGTTGTAACCGGCGCGGCGCGGGGGATTGGTGCGGCGGTTGCAAGGGGATTTGCAACGGAGGGCGCGAAGGTTCTCGCCGTTGACCTGAGTGAGGATGTTGCGGATGTGGCGAAAGAGGTTGGAGGCGAAAGCTTGGTCATTGACCTCGCGTCACCCGGGGCGGCGGAAAAAATCGCCTCTGTGTCCGGCGAACTGGGCGGTGCCGACGTCTTGATTAACAATGCCGGTATTTCACGCCCGGCGCCTCTCTGCGACACGACGGACGAACAATGGGAGGCGGTTGTGGATGTTAATCTCGGGGTTGCTTTCAGAATGATTCGTGCGCTTTGGTCTCAATTGTGCTCGCACGACGGAGCGGTGGTGAACCTCGCTTCGTTCGCCTCCAAGCGCTCCACTCTATTTGGCAACAACAGTTCTTATGTGGCTGCAAAGCACGGGATTGCCGGACTAACTCGTGCCGCCGCTTTTGAAGGTGCATCCCAGGGCTTGCGCGTGAACGCGATCGCGCCCGGGGTCGTGGATACCGATATGATCAAGTCTGTGCATGATGCCGATACCCGGGCAAAAATTATGGGTTTCATTCCCCAATCTCGTTTCGCTGATCCGTCCGAGATTGCCGACCTTGCTCTTTTTCTTGCCTCACGGCGTTCCGCCCATATTTGTGGAGAGGTCGTTAACATTAATGGCGGTCTTTGCATGGATTAAACATGGCTGATGCAACCACGATAACCGGCATTCGGCACTGGGTCGTTCATGTGCCGCTGACTTCGGCAATATCCTGGTCGTCGGGAAAACGGTCAGGTTCGACCCGTTTGGTTTGCGAGATCACGACTGCTAGCGGCGTGAAAGGATACGGAGAAACCATCTGCCTGCTGGATTTCGTGCCGCCCGTATTTGAAAAACTGGTTGCCCCTCTGGGTTTGGGGCGGAATGTTACCGATGTGGAGCGGTTGTCCCGCGCTGCGGAAGGCGCGGGATATTACCACCATAAGCGAGCGCTGGTCTTTGCCCTCTCCGCAATTGAAATGGCGATGTGGGATGCGCGGGGCAAGATTGCCGGCCTTGCGCTGCATCAATTGTGGGGCGGTGCTTATCGGAGCCGCATCGAGATGTGCGCCTATGTTTACATAGCCGATGCCGACAAGGTTGCCGACGAGTTGATCGATTACCGCAACAAAGGTTTTAATTCCTTCAAGCTAAAGGTCGGTCTTGATCCGGTGCAAGACGTGGCTCTTGTCCGCAAGGCTCGAGAGGTGCTCGGTCCAGAGGCGAATTTGCGTGTTGATCCGAATGGTGCGTGGACGCCGGCGACCGCGAAACGCATGATTGCAAAATTGGCTCCGTTTGACCTTCAATATATCGAGCAGCCCCTGCCGGTTGAAGACATTGCTGGAGCGGCTCTGCTAGCCGCGTCATCGCCGGTGCCGATTTGTATCGATGAGGGAGCCTACACGCTTCAAGAAACCATGACCGTGATTCGGATGGGCGCGGCCCATGTCATTCTGGTCGATCCGCATGAAACCGGCGGCTTGTGGCAGTGCTTGAAAGCCGGAGCGGTCTGCGAAGCGGCGGGCATTCACGTCGGCATGCATTCCGGCGGTGAACTCGGCCTGACCCAGGCGGCTTATCTCCACCTGGCCGCCTCCATGCCAAACGCAAAGATAGCGTTGGATACGATTTATCAACACCATGCCGACGACATTCTGAAAGACCGCATCGTCTTTGAAGACGGACACGCTTCGGTTCCAACCGGGCCCGGACTCGGGGTCGAAGTCGATTTGGACAAGTTGGAAACCTATCGTACCGAAACCATCAAGTCCGCTTATCTGGACCCCGACAAGCCCGACTGGTTTGCCGAAAAACCGGCGTTTTAGGAGTTCAAAACCAACCCCTGCAACATGAAACAGAAAAGGAGAAAAAACATGAAGAAATTGTTTGCTTGGCGTCTTCGCGGCGCTCTTCACAATGGTGGTGACATCCGTCATCCCGAAAACCCAACCGGCGGTCGTCGGCTCGAAAGCCCTGGCCCCTTGCACTGCAAAACTGAAAACGGAGAAAGAAAAATGAAAAATCTTATGCTTGGCGCTCTCGTGGCGCTTTCTATGGTGGTGGCAACACCCGCCACTGCTCAAACCAAATTGGTGGTTGCCGGATCGGAAGCCGTGGATTCACTGCTTGATCGGATGGCGGTCAAATTCGCCGAAACCCTCGAAGCCAAGGGTGGCGACTCGTTCGATATTAATCTTATACGGGGCCAATCGCTTGGTAACGCACAGCAAGTGATGGAGCAGCATCAGGCCGGTTCGGTCGATGTGATGTATTCGAGGCCCGATTGGCTGACGTCGAACGTGCCGGACTTCCAAGTCATGAGTTGGGGCTTCACATTCCGTGACCGTGACCACATGACGGCTTTTTTGAACAGCGACATCTTCGAGGAGATGAGGCAGAAAACCGTGAATGAAATGGGAATTCGGATTTTGGCCGCGGCGGTCGACCAACCGCGCATTCTCTACACTCGGGAACCCGTTTCCAGTGTTAACGATATCCAAGGCATCAAGATGCGTGTTCCGGGCATTAAAGCCTATCTGCGGCTTTGGGAAACGGTCGGAACCATACCCACGCAGGTTGCCTGGGCGGAAGCGTTCTTGGCGCTGAAGACCGGTGGTGTTGACGGTGCTGAGGCGGACGCCTCCGGCGCTTACAGCCAGAAGTTCCACGTTGCCGCTCCAAATATAACGCTGACCAATCACCTGCTGTCGGCGCTCCACATTTCCGTCAATGAGGAAAAGTGGAACAGTTTGTCGTTCGGAGACCAGATCATCCTGCAGGCCGCGGCGACTGAAGCCGTTGAGTGGGCGTCCGAGACGGCCAAAACCGAATCCCTGGCGGTGCTCGACAAGATGGTTGCCGAGGGTGCGACCGTTTCGGAGATCGACAATGCGCCGTTCGCCGAGAAAGCCGGAGAAGCCGTTCCGGAAATAGAAGCGGAGGGACTTTGGAGCAAAGGGCTTTGGCAAAGCATTCGCGACATCAGAAACTAAAGCGCGGATTGGGGCGGGTTGATCCCGCCCCGGCCGCCGCCTTGGAAATGTAACCATGAAGAGCGCCCGGCGTTTCGTTCGCCTTGTGTTGTTTTGGATCGGCCGGGTCGAGATGGTGATTGCGGCGGTTGTTCTTATCGGTATCGTTGGGATGATCGTGGCCCAGGTGCTGCTGAACGCAGGGCTCGGCAATCCCATCACATGGGAGCAAGAAGCCGGAGCATATGGGCTGGTTTGGTTAACCTTCATCGGTGCTTCGATAGGGCTCAAGCAAATGCGGCACGTAACCATTGTGTCTTTTGTCGGCAAGCTCGCCCCGCGGCCGAGGTATGTCGTTCGGGCGGCTGTCTTCGCCTGCATGCTTTGGGCCCTTTACATATTGCTCCGTGAACTTTTGCCGATCATGATGATTGAATCCCGGTCCACGACAATCGCGCTTCCGATTGATTTGCCGAGATCCTATTTCTTTTCCGTGCCCTTGATGGTTAGTTGCATCTTGATGACGCTGACGACGCTTTTGTTTTTTCTCGAAGCGGTCTTGGGTGTGTTCAAGCCCGATGAACAAATGGATCTGATTTCACCCGTTACGGAACGCATGGGATGATCTGGCTTTTATTGCTCATACTGGCAGTTCTCGTCATTTTTGAGATGCCGATCGCGTTTGCCTTGCCGGCATCGGCGCTGATGTATTTGCTGATTACCGACAGCATCCCGGCAATGCTTGTGGTTCAACGGGTCGCCTCCGGTTTGGAAAGCTATGTGCTTCTGGCCATTCCGTTGTTCATTTTGGCCGGAAACCTGTTTAATTCGGCGGGCATCGCAACCCGAATATTCGATTTTGCCGTTGCCTGCGTCGGACACATCCGGGGCAGTCTTGCGCATGTCAATATCGTGGCTAGTGTAATCTTTTCCGGCATGTCCGGAGTCGCCCAGGCCGATGCGGCCGGGCTGGGCGCCGTTGAGGTTCGGGAAATGAAACGTCGCGGCTTCACACCGGAATTCAGTGCGGCGATTACGGCGGTTTCATCCATTATCGGCCCGATCATTCCGCCCTCCGGCATCATAATCATCTACGCGGTTCTGGCCGATGTCTCGGTGCCGGACCTGTTTCTCGCCGGCGTGGTGCCGGGCGTGTTGATGTCGCTGTTTCTGATGGCAGTCGTTTATTGGCTGGCCAAAACGGGCCGCATTGTTGCTCCTGTCGTGCCCGCTAAATCGCCGCGGGAAATAGGCAAGTCGTTCTGGCGCGCTCTTCCGGCGCTCGCCGCGCCCGTCTTCTTGATTGCCGGCATTCTTTCGGGATTTGCCACACCGACCCAGTTGGGCGCCCTGACGGCGGTTTATGCAATCATTCTAGGTTTTGCGATGCGAGAGTTGACCTTCAGTTCCTTGTGGGGCTCCATCAAGGACACTGTTGTCACGTGCGGCGTCCTGGTTTTTATCATAGCCGCTGCAACGCCATTCAGCGCGATCCTGGCGCTCGAAGGCGTGCCACAACAACTCGCCGAGCTGCTGCTTTCCATCAGCGAGAACCCGCTGGTGGTGCTTCTCATCGTCAACATAGCTCTGCTGATTTTCGGAGCGGTGATGGATACGACTGCCATTCTTTTGGTTGCCGTGCCGGTTCTGGTTCCGCTGATGAAGATGCTCGGCATTGATCCCGTCCATTTCGGGATTGTCATGGTCATCAATCTGTTGATAGGAACTCTGACACCGCCGTTCGGCATTCTGCTCTTTGTGATGACCGAGGTGGCGAAGGTTGATTATAAACCGCTTCTCAGGCAAACCGCGCCATTCTATATTCCGCTCTTCATATTCTTGGCGGTGATTACTTTCTTTCCCGCCCTGTCATTAAGCCTTCCGGCGTATGTGTTCGGGCAATGAGGTTTTTGTTGTTTTTTCAAACAAGCCAAGTCCGAAGAACTGTCGTCCGGGTGGTAAAATTCCGTTATGTCACGTTCGGTGCGTTAGATGCCGATGGCGAAAAGGGAGATGGTAAGCAAAAATCCGAGGAATGATCCCAACGCGGGCAGCAGCCCGAATATATCCGCGAGTGCGCCGCTCATAATGACCGGAAAAGAAAATCCCAGATAAGCATAGACAAAGAGGCCTGCCGTTGCGCGCGCGCGGTCTTCGGGGGCACGCATGGAAAACACCGATACTCCGCAAAGGTAGGTAAAACCATAGCTTGCAGAACTGGTGATGCAGGTTCCTGCGAGTATGAGAAGAATCGATTGTGCCCAGAAGCCGCTAACAAGCGTCATGAAGCCAAGGGGAACCAGCGCATAACCGACCATAAGGGACCTTTTTTCGCTCATGCGGCGTGCGATGGGTTGACACAGGAAGCCGACAAAGAACGAGAGAAAAATGACGAGGCCGATGTAGGCGCCAAACCCTTGCTCCTCCAGTTGAAGCGGTACGACAGCAATGGTCATGCCGGTGGCCGACCACGCCATTGCCAATCCAATGCCGTAGGGCCATGTGCGCGGCGGGAAAACCGGAAGGCGCAACAAGGATGTTCGCTTCGGGACATCAACCCGGGGAAGAAAGAGGACAAAGACAGCCAGCGCCAATGCAAGAACGAATAAGGCGACAAAGCTGGCCGGCATCATCGTAGCGCCTTGCATCTTCAAAGAGATGCCCGTGGCAAGTGCGCCGCCGCCAAATCCAAGCGAGGTTACCGATGTTACAAGGAGTGCCGCTTGTTTGGCGTGTTCTTCTCCGAGAATCTCCGTCATGTAGGCCGTTCCCGCGGTAAAGGCAAAACCGATTCCCATGCCAAGCATAAAGCGTGCGAGTGCCAACGCTTCCCAAGTCGGGAAAACAACCAGGAGGATTGTTGCTATGAAGCCGAACAGAAGGGCTGCGGCTAACGGAATGCGCCGCCCTATCCGGTCGGAAAGACCTCCCAGTAACATGAGCGTCGGCATCAGTCCGGCGACATAAGCGGCAAAGGCGAGAGTGACGGCGGTTACGCCGACGCCGCTGCCTGCGGCATAGACGCCGTACAGGGGTGCTTGCACATTCGCGGCAAAAGTCACGGTAAAGAGCGTTGCGGCCAGCAGTGCGGCGGAGGTGAACTTCTTTATATTTGTGCTCGAAAACTCGGCGTATTTCGGATAAAGCATGATTATCGAGACCTTTTGGTAGTTGAGGGGATCAGAAGCGGGTGCGAGGTGCTGGACTGGCGTCAAGGACAAGCGGATTGCCGAGTTCGGCATATCCTTTTGCATCGGTGTTGTTCTTGATGTTGGAGGCTGTTCCGGGACGCACGCCGGGGCCGAAATCCTGACCGTCGGCAGTATCGCCTTTGAGGGATTCGCTGGTATCCCGAGTCTGCGGCGAATCGCTCCGCGAATCCGCCGCTTTGCCGTGAGAGAAAATACCTAGGGTGATTCTGCCGCCGTCGTCCACGGGATGCTCCCCTGTTTGCGTTCTCAAACAGACAACGATAAACTGACAGTAGAGAACACAATAACCTATTACGGGCTTCGAGTCAACCTTTCTTGTTTAGGGTGTTTCTCAATAACATTCCCGCCGAGAATCGGTAATTTTGTAAATCTTTTCGACCGAAGTTATGTGCACGGGGGTTTCGAAAATTGTGCAAGCAGGGGTGCCATGTATTTGGGATAGATTTGTTCCCCGGATTGCAGAGACGAGAACGGCGTGGAATATGTGTAACGGTTTTATTTCAAATATTTGACGGCATCACTGGCGCGTTCACGCACGGTCCGGGGCGCATCACCAGGCCGGTAAAGACTCCCGCCGAGAGCGAAACTATCCACACCTGCGTCAAGATAAGACGAGAAATCCTTCGGTGCGATTCCGCCCACCGCACACAGCGATGTATCTTTCGGCAGCACTGCGCGCAATGCCGAAATCCCTGCCGCCCCAATGAGGCTAGCAGGAAAAATCTTCAACGCCGTTGCGCCGACATCGAGAGCTTCGAAGCATTCCGTCGGTGTGAAGACACCCGGAAGCGAAAGCGCGCCATGCTCAAGAGCACGGCGGATGACATTGGCGTTTTTATTGGGCGAAACAATCAGGTTGCCGCCGGCCGCACAAACTTGATCAACTTCTTCGACTTCCAGAACCGTTCCGGCACCGACGAGGCAGGGCTCGTCAGTTGCCTCGCGCGCAACCTGGCAAGCGATTTGCACCGAATCGAAAGGGTCCGGTGAGTTGAGCGGTATCTCGATGGCGCGAAAGCCCGCCTCAACAAGCACGCTAACGATTCCCGTGGTTTCCTCGGGACGAATGCCGCGGAGAATCGCAATCAGTCGGGGAGAAAACCCGCGCCAAAGGGAATCTTGCGCCTTACCCATTTTACTCTCCTTAAATCTCGAAAATCCGATGTGCGAAATTTGCCAATCCCGCCAGGGCGGCACGTTCGGTATCTATGAGTGTGCTCGAATGTCCGGCTATGGACAATGCCGTTTGATAGGCGTTGCCGAGTTGCTCGCTGGCAACGAGCGTGACGTTGTCTGACAAATCGAAGCGCACGCCGGCGATGTCGCAACCAACGAGCAATCCGTAGAGTCGGGCGCGCATGTTTTGCGCCTCTTCTTCCTTGGCAAGAAGCGAACGGGAACGAATGGAAAAAAGCAGATGCGTTAACTGATTCGGGTTTCGAAGCGCTTCTACGACTGCTCTCTCGAAAGCGGTTGTTGAATAAATAGCTTCCTTGGTCTCGGCGCAAAAATCCGACAAGGTTGACTGCCGCGATAAAAGTCCAAAGATTTCACCGGTCATAGCCGTGCTCCAATCGGTAATTGCGCCGTCCGCTACGCGGCACCATTTTGAGTGGGTTCCGGGAAGGCAGAAGATTCCATCGCTTTCTCCCAGTGACAGCGCGCCAAAAATGAGGGTCTCTTCGCCTCGCATAACATCAAAACGCTTGTCGCCAACAAGCGAAACACCGGGAAGAATCGCACTTTTGTGCCTGCTGCCCTCGGCAAGGACAATCCTTGAAGCGATATCGTCGGAGGTCGCGGGAGCGGGAGCGTAGGGTGCCTCCATCCAGCCGCCGCGTGCACCCGCCATCCCGCACACCACAACGGGGATATCTTCGCTTTCGCCGAGTTCGGACAGGACGCCATCGAGATAGGGCGCGAATTCATCCGCACGAAGATGAAACATTCCTTTGGAAGAATGATGTCGGCGTATCGCTTCGCCGTCCGCGCCGCAACACCACAGGCGGAAGGAACTTGTTCCCCAATCAACGGCTGCGAAACGCGTCTGCGACATGGGTTCAATCATTCACTCGAAAGCGTTTGAGAAAATCGCGGTCGGGCTCAACGCCTAGGCCGTTGCCTTCGGGCACGCCGACGTAACCGTCGTTGGCTTTTACCTGCACTTGAATATTAAGCGGCTCCGTCAGCAACTCGTCACGGAAAGAATTATGCGTGGTGTCGAACTCGAGCATCGGTTTCCATGGCGTGAGTCCCCCGGGCAGCGCGGGCATTGATGCCAGCAGGTGGATGTTGGCGGCAACGGCAATCGCCGATCCCCAGACGTGGTTGTTGACCGGCGTGAAATGCGCGTGCGCCAATGCCAGCACACGCAGATATTCGCTGATGCCCCCCAGTGCGCACACCTCCGGCTGGGCGATGTCGAGTCCGCGGCTTTCGAGAAGGCTGCGCCATCCCCACCGGTTGAACTCGGCTTCGCCCCCGGAAATGTTTACGCCGAGACCGGAGCGCAACTCCCGGTAGCCGTCAAGGTCTTCGGGGGCGACCGGTTCCTCGAACCAGTAGGCGCCAAGTTCCTCCAGAGCGCGTCCGACATAGAAGGCGTCCGAGGTTGTATAACAATGATTGGCATCAACCATAAAGTCACCCTTGTCGCCCACGCCCCTTGCGACCGCCTCGCAGAGTCGAACGTCTTCCTTCACGCCAAGTCCGACTTTCATCTTTGTGGCGCGAAACCCCTGCGCAATGATTCCGGCGGCTTCATCCTTGAAGCGCGCGATATGTTCGTCCACGCTTTCGCGCTTGAGCATCATGCCGTAGCCGTAGACGGGAATGCGCGAACGATGCGCCCCGCCAAGGAGTTTATACAAGGGCATCCCCGCGACCTTTCCGACGATGTCCCACAAAGCAATGTCCACGCCCGAGAGCGCCTGCAGCGGCATTCCTTTTTGCGCGTGGTCGCGCAGCAGGTTGTAGGTTTTGTGCCAGAGGACGTCGCGCTCGAGAGGGTCGTGGCCCGACACCAAGGGTGCGATGACCTTCTCGACAATCGTGCGGTTGGCAAGCGCGACGTTGCCGGGGCCGAAACATTCGCCCCAGCCGGTGATTCCTTCGTCGGTCTCGACCTCGACGAGATGCGCCGTGCGCTTCGAATAATATTGTTGCGAATATCCCAGTTCCTCGGGCAGGTCATATTGCAACACATGGGAGCGAACGTGTGTAATTTTCATAGGATCAAATCTTTCGACCCTGCTCGAGTGCGCGGGTGATGCGTTTGGCGGCTAGATAGTCGTGCAAGGCAAGAGTGGAGCAATCATGTCCTATGCCCGATTGTCCAATCCCGCCGTGGGGAAGGTCGATGTCGTATTTAACGCCGTTGATTTGAACTTCCCCGTAACGCAAGGCGGCGGCATAGGCTTCCGCTTTGGCGAGGTCGCGCGTGAAGATGTAAGCGGTGAGACCTCCCTCGCCGCAATCGTTGGCTTTGGCGAGGAGATTGTCACTGCCGTCAAAGGGAACAAGACTTACGATGGGGCCGAAAGTTTCTTCTCGATAGACTGCCATATCCTCGCGCACATTTGCCAAAACCGTGGGTGCGATGTAATGGCCCTTGTTGAGATGTGCAGGACGCTCGCCGCCCGCTAGCAGCGTTGCGCCTTGTTCGATGGCATCATCAATTAAGCCTTTGACGCGTTTCCATGCGCGGGCATCAATAACGGGTCCGGTGATAATGTCGTCGTTTTTATCAAAGCCCACCTTTGCGGCTTTGGCGCGTTCGACGACCTTGCGCGTGAAATCATCAAGCACGGATTTTTCGACAAAAACGCGGTTGGGGGCGACGCAGATTTGTCCGGCGTTGGAAAATTTAACCCCGCAGATAACATCGGCTGCGCATTCGAGGTCGGCGTCTTCGAAGACAAGCACCGGCGCGTTGCCGCCGAGTTCCATGGAATAGCGTTTGATGGACGTCGCACCGGTGCGCATGATGTGTTCTCCGGTTTTGGTTGATCCGATCAATGTGAGCAGTTGCGGTATGCTTGAGGCGGAGAGCGCGTCGGCGGTGGCGTGGCTGTCGGTGCAGAGAATCTGCACAACGCCCTTTGGCAGCCCGATTTTTTCGCACAAGGTTCCCACCGCGTAGGCGGAAACGGGCGTAAGTTCCGAAGGACGAATGATGATCGGGCAGCCCGCCGCCATCGCCGGACCGATTTTAAAAGCAAGATTGAGAAGCGGAAAGTTCCACGCAAGAAAAGCGACAGCGACGCCAAGGGGCTCGTAAGCCATTCGATGCGTGTGCGTGCCTGCCCTGTCCGCAAGGCCGACATCATGCATGCGTGCGATTTCCTCGGCGTAAAATTCGAGGGAGACAACCAGCCTGTCCCAATCCTCGTGTGTCTGCGACCACGGTTTCCCCATCTCGTGATGAATGCAGTCCCGCAAAAACTCTTCCTGTTTTATAACCTCGTGTTTGAGCTTTGCCATCCATTCCTGCCGTTCGGCTATCGATGTCGCCGACCAAACAAGAAACGCCGCTTTGGCCGACTCGAGAGCTTGTTCGACCTGCATCGCGCCCGCAACCTCGACCGTGGCGACAACCTCTTCAGTGGCGGGGTTGACGACATCGGTTTTTGCCGCGCCGTCGCACAATGCCCCGTCGATATACATTTTTGTGGGAAAATTCATGAACTGCCTCAATCGTCGAACAGGTTTGCGATGTTGGTTTTGATGCTCTCGCCAATATAAAGTGCCAGCGCCTGAATGGTCGAGGTCGGATTGACGGCTCCCGCCGTTACAAAGATAGAACCGTCCACAATGAAAAGATTTTTCACGTCATGCGAACGACCCCATCCGTTCACCACCGACCTTGCCGGATCGTTTCCCATTCGGCAGGTTCCCATCTGATGCCATCCGGCACGCCACCATACTTTATCGTCGCTTTTGGAGAGAATCTTCTTTGCTCCCGCCGCCAGTAGCACTTCTTCGGCCTTTGCTTCCCCGTGCTCGAGCATTCGCCGGGTGTTTTCACCAAGCCGGTAGGTGACCTTCGGCGCGGGGATGCCGTCGCTGTCGGTAAGGTTCGCATCCAGCGTGACGCGATTGTGCTCTTCGGGAAGGTCTTCGCTCACTACCGTCAGGCCGGCGAGATTGGGATAGATATTGTCCATAATCTCACGATGCTGTTCGCCCCAAGGGATGGGTGCGTCAATGCCGTAGCCTCCGAGCGCGTGGGTCATCGGCGTGGTTGAGCGCCCCGAATGGAGTCCGTAGCCTCGAACAAATCCGCGCGCGCTGTCGGATTCGTAAAATTCTTGCGAAAGTATTGAGCACGCCATGGGGCCCTCGTGGCCTTTCATCGGTTCATCGAACACGCCTGCAACTCCTCTCAACGGGTGGAACATGAGGTTCTTTCCCACCATTCCGGAGCGGTTGGCGAGACCGTCGGGAAAGTTTTTAGATTTTGAATGCAGTAACAGCCGCGGTGTTCCGATGCCGTTGCACGCGACCACGACCATCTCGGCTTTCTGCTCATGGACCTGCCCCTGCGCATCGTGGTAGAGGACGCCGCTTGCCATGCCGGTGTTCTCGTCAACGGTGATTTCGCGCACACGCGCATGGGTGAGAAGTTCAACGCCGGAATTTTCGAGCATCTGCCAATAAGTGAAGTTGGTTCCGCCCTTGGCACCGGCGGCGCAGCCGAGGTCGCAGGTTCCGGCGTTGACGCATTTGCTCCGGCCTTCGAAGTCGCGGCTGAGTATGGCGACATCCGAGGGCCACCAGTGCCACCCCATCTTGTTGAAGCCTTTGGCAAGCGTTTGCCCCAGCACTCCCACGGGAATGGGCGGGTGCGGGGGCGTGTAGTCGGGATAGGCGGGATTGCCGGCAAGTCCCGAGACGCCGGTGTTGGCATCGTTGGCGTTGTAAAAAGGTTCGAGGGTTTGATAGTCGATGGGCCAGTCGTCACCGACGTCATCGAGCGTGCGGGTGCGGAAGTCCGAAGGTTTTAGCCGCACCCAATGTCCGAGGAAGTTGATGGTCGATCCGCCGACGCCGTTCCAGTTGACCGGCGCAATGCAACTGTCGGTGACGTTGATGGGATAGTCTTGCGGAAGTTGTCGCACGTTTGGGTCGCAAGAGAAGTCGCCGTAGCGAGCGAGTTCGTAGTCGTCCCGCCGCGAAGGAAATTGTTGGTCGGAGATGTGCCCCCCTTGTTCAAGGCAAAGGATCCGCATGCGTGTTTCGAGCAATGACCACGCAATCGCCGCGCCGGACGCTCCCGCTCCGATAATGAGAACATCAACGGGATCATTCGGCATTTTTATCTCCTGCGGGAGTGTCGCGATAGGCTCGTCCGCGCGCCCGAACGGGAGCGGTGAGGCTTTCCATTAACTCCGGAGACTCGGGCGCGACCTCATAACCCTCGGGATGGGGCGGATGCGCACCAACGCCGAATTTGGTGCGAATGTCGGCGCGGCTGTAATAACCTTTGTAACTTTGCTCGAGTAACCGGGCGAAAGCATCGGAGGCTTCGGTCTCAATGCGGCGTACATCCTCGATATTGCCACCGGACGCTCGTTCGAGAATCATCCGTATCGCAACGTCAAAACTTTCGTCTTTTGCGGCACACTCAATCAGGAAGTCTGCCACGCCCAACTCTCCCGCGCCGGGAATGCCGCGCGCGGGATTTCGGGGAATCAGCACATCGAGAATTCCATCGAGCAACTTGCGCTCTTGCGGTGACAGTCCGCTTGCCATGATACGTTATCGCCCTTATCGGCCCGTGCCGCCGGTTTCGGCGCGAGAGAGGGCGTCAATGGCAACGGC
Source organism: Hyphomicrobiales bacterium (assembly GCA_026708545.1). Taxonomy (GTDB): domain Bacteria; phylum Pseudomonadota; class Alphaproteobacteria; order JAPOUT01; family JAPOUT01; genus JAPOUT01. The sequence goes on along the minus strand of JAPOUT010000106.1, from coordinate 5,342 downwards.
GAGAATTAATATGCCGCCGGAGAACATGAGTTTATCGGCGGCAGATGCCCCGGAGAGGTCAAGTCCGTTGCCCAGCGAGCCTATGACAAGCGCTCCGAGGATGGCGTTCCAGACCGAGCCGCGTCCGCCGAAGAGGGACGTTCCGCCGATGACGGCGGCGCCGATGCTCTCGAGCAAGAGCGTTCCGCCGGCAAAGGCGGTATAAGAGACGGAGCCGAATCGCGAGGCTCCGAAGATGCCGCCGATGGCGGCTAGCAAGCCGACGATTCCAAACGCCGCGACGCGGATGCGTTTAACGTCAATGCCGACGCGTCTTGCGCTTTCGGGGTTTCCGCCCACGGCGAAGATGGCGCGGCCGAAGGGGGTGGATGTCGTGACCCATCCCACCAGCGAGGTCAGTGCAACGAGCAAGAGAATCATCAATGGCAGGGAGCGGTAGCTGTTAAGTGTGAGAACCACCGCAAAAACCAATATGCCGAACAAGGCGACTTGCGGAAAGACGGCAAGGGCACTGTCGGTCTCGAGGTTTTTTTCGCGTCTTTGCGCTTGTCGTCGCAGCACGACGGCCACCATTGCAACGACCACCAGGCCGGCAATCGCCAGCCCCCAGAGGTCGGGGATGAGGATGCGTGCGATGGAGCGAACGAAAGGGTCGCCTACATTCAGGTTTCCGGTGGGCAGAATCTTCTGCATCAATCCCTGATAGCCGAGCAAACCGGCAAGCGTTACGACGAAGGAAGGGATTCCCACATATGCTACGAGCATTCCTTGCGCGGCACCCATGACGATTCCCACGAACATCACCATCAGGCACGCGACCCATCCGGGCACGCCGGCAAGCACGAGGACGCCGAGCAGCGCGGCGCACACGCCTGCGGTCGCCGCTGCCGAGAGGTCAATGTCGCCGAGGAGGAGTACGATGGTGATGCCGACGGCGAGCGTTGCGATGACCGCGGATTGCATGAAGAGGTTGTAGATGTTGCGCGCGCTTAAAAATATGAAGCGCACGCTTTCCGAATCGGGGTTCGTCCAATGCTCGTATAGAGGAACGGCGAGTCCGAAATAAACCCAGATTGCTGCAAGGGCAAGGAGTACGGGAACGAATGCGCCGAAACGATTCTGGCGCATTTCGCGCAAACGATGAATGAGGTTCAATTTACTTTCTCGTCGATTCCATGTGTCATAGCGATGACGATTTCGTCGGGTTTGGTTTCATTTGTCCGCCAGGTTCCCACATGCGCGCCATGTCGAAGCACGCAGATGCGGTCCGAGATTTCGAAAATGTCGCGCATATTGTGGGAGATGTAAACGACGGCGTGGTTGGTTTCGCGCAGACGCTTGACGACACCGAGAACCTGGCGGGTCTGCGCGACGCCCAATGCGGCGGTCGGCTCATCCAGCATAACAACGGAACTTTTTGTACCGACCGCTCGCGCTATGGCGATGGCCTGGCGTTGTCCTCCCGATAGCGTGCCGACAAGGGCGCGCATGGAATGGAGCGTCCGCACCTCAAGGCTATCGATGGCGGACTTGGCTTTGCGTTCCATGTCGAGTTCGTCAATGGGACGCAGAAATCGTGGCAAAAATCCCCAGCCCTGCTTCACCGGTTCGGCGCCGAGCGAGAGATTCGCCGAGACGCTCAAATTTTCACAAAGAGCGAGGTCTTGGTAGACAATTTGAATGCCGAGGTTGGTGGCATCGTGGGGCGAGTTGATGGTGATTTGCTTGCCGTCCATCCAGAACTCTCCGGCATCGGCAAGATGCGCGCCGGCGAGCACTTTCATCAAGGTGGACTTGCCTGCACCATTGTCGCCGACAAGTGCCATGACCTCGCCGCAGGCGACTTCAAAGTCAACGCCGTCGAGTGCGTGCACACCGCCGAAGCGCTTGTGAACCCCTCGAACCCAAAGATGCGGGGGCGGAACTTCACGCTCCGCCCCTCGTTCCTCAGATGACACCTTTTGTTGTTATCGACAAAAGTCCGTTGCGGCGGCTTCGCCTTGACAGACCATCTCTTTGGAGATGGACGGGTCGTTCTCGATGACATAGGCGACGCCCTCGGCACCGACGGCGGAGTAGGATCCCACCGGCACATAAGCGACTTCAGCACCAACGCCGTTGGTTACGGTTTGTGGTGCGAGGTCGGAGAAATCCTGACCTTTGACCAAACGCGCGGTTACTTGCGCGGCTGCGGCGGCCATGTCGGCGAGGGGCCTCCATCCGCACTGCGTCTGTTTGCCGAGCAACATGAGTTGTTGCGCTTGGACGGTGCAGTCGAGACCGGAGACGGGAACGGTTCCCGCGATTCCCTGTTCTTCCATTGCCGCGATGGCGGCACCTGCGTTACCGTCGTTGGAGGAGACCACGCCTTGGACGTTGTTGTTCAACTGCGTGAGCGCCTGGTCCATCGAGCGCCGCGCAATTGCGGGGTCCCATCCGGGCGTCCAGTTTTCGTATCCCATGATGCGCGCGCCGGATTCGAACAGAGGCGTCAATGCGCGGAGCTGTCCGTTGTGAATAACGGCGGCGTTGGGGTCGGTGGGCGAGCCTTTCAGCAAGACAAGCGTGTCGCCATCCTTGGTGTTCTCGATGACATGGGTTGCCTGGTCGAAGCCCATGCCTTCAAGGTCCGCCTGCACCCAGAAAGTCGTGTTCTCGGAGTTAACCATGCGGTCGTAGGCGATGGTCGGTATGCCTTCGGCGGCGGCTTCATCCGCAATGACAGCGGAACTTTCCCCGTCAATGGGAATCACTACCAGCACTTTTGCGCCTTGTGTAAGCGCTTGTTCGGCCTGTCTCTGCTGCACCGATGTGTCGTTGCCGGCGTTAAAGACTTCAACGCGAACATCGGGTGCGATTTCCTTCATGGTTGCGACAAAAGCGGTCGCATCCTGTTGTTCCCATCTGGGGTTTACGTTTTCGGGCAGGAGCAGTGCGACCATGTCCTGGGCGTTCGCATTAAGAGCAGAAACTCCCATTGCACCCACCATGACGATTCCTGCCAACAAAGTTTTTTCAATTCGAGATACCATGTTTTTACTCCTTTGTAATGTACACGGGTTGTATTCTGGAGGTTATGTGGAGGAATTCTAATACGTATTGTTTGTTTGTCAAGAATGCTTGCGCGACATTGCCTTCTCCCGTCTTGTTTTAGACGATTCGCGGTTGTTTGCCGGGCGTTTTAAACCAAAGAATTGCGTGAAATATCCTGCAATCCACGAGTTTTTCCGCCGGGTAGAGGTGGAATCGGGGGAATGAAGCCAAAATGCATCCCGGCCGCCGAGGAGTCGGAAGTCGATAGAATCGCCTTGTAACTTCGTTATTGTTGAACGGCAATAGTTCCCTTTATTGTCAAGTTTGCTTTGCCGGGACCCGCACGACCAAACCGTCCAACTTGTCGCTAACCTCGATCTGGCAACTCAGACGGCTGTTTTCTTTTAACTCAAAAGCAAAATCCAACATGTCTTCTTCCATCTCTCCCGGACCTCCGACGACTCCAAACCATTCCCCCTCAACATAAACATGGCACGTCGCGCACGCACAAGCGCCTCCGCACTCCGCTTCAATGCCGCGAACCATGTTCCGGATTGCTCCTTCCATCACGTTCATGCCATTCTCGACATCCACGATCGTCTCGGTGCCATCGGGTTGAATGTAAGTAATCTTTGCCACAGCCGAACTCCGTAATATTGGAAACCTCCAAGCAGATTACACGAGAGATGAAAGCGTTGACAAGATGAAATCACCTTCCTTGGCTTGACGGCGGGGCCCGAACACAAAAGACAATTTTTCTCATAGAACGAACATTCTCTTTATCACCACGGATTAACGGCGTGGAGAGTGCCTCTTGGGTCTCCGGCATCCTCTTGTAAGAGCCTCAAATCTCGATGAACTCGCCAACGACGGCGTTCTTTTCCAAAACCATTATGCAAACACTACTAATGTACGCGACGAGTTTACCGACCTTTCGGGGGAGCCTGCGCATTAATCTTTGATGTTGGAATACGCCGGGAAGCTTCTAGCACGGCGGCAGGCCTATGCGGAACATGAACTAACGGACACTTAAATCTTACCTCGCAGGGAGTCTTTGAAGGACGAGGGTGATGTGCATGAGTTTTCGGTCCTTGTTGGCGCCGAGGATTATGTCCGGTTGGTTTTTCTGATGCCATAGAATTGGCCGGGATGTAAAAAAGCGTTCTTCCGGCCTTTAATCTATTGCGCTTTGTGCGAATCACCTGTATAAATTCCATATCACAAAAGAAATGCGGAAATACACATTATTAACAAATCTAATGTGTTGTTTATTTATCCATGCTACAAACGACCTCCCCTGAGACGCAAACCATTCGCACCGATGCCGTCATTATCGGCGCTGGCCCTGTTGGGCTCTTCTCCGTTTTTCAACTCGGATTGCTCGACATCAAGGCGCACGTCATCGACATCCTCGACAAACCCGGAGGGCAATGCATTGAGCTCTATCCGGAAAAACCAATCTACGATATCCCTGCTCTCGCTGAAGTCACCGGACAAGAACTGAGCGACCGACTTCTGCAACAGATCGAACCGCTCAAGCCGACTTTTCATTTCTCCCAGATGGTCACGCAACTCCAACGCCAAGACAACGGCGAGTGGCTCGTGGTAACGGACATCGGCACGCGTATTCAATCTCCCGTTGTCATCATCGCCGCGGGCGGCGGAAGTTTCCAGCCAAAAAAACCGCCCATACCGAACATCGAAGATTACGAAAATATCTCCGTCTTTTATGCCGTGCGTGAGAGAGAAAAATTTCGCGATAGAAAAATTTTGGTTCTTGGCGGCGGAGATTCGGCTCTTGACTGGACTCTCAATCTCCAGCCTATCGCTTCAAGCATGTCACTTCTCCATCGCCGCGATCGTTTCCGCGCGGTTCCCGATTCGGTTAACCGGTTGCACAAACTCGTCGAAGGTGGCAGTGTCAATCTCCATATCGGACAAGTCAAACAACTCCATGGCAAGGACGGAAATCTCGAGGCTGTCACTTACGCCGATAGTAACGAACAAGAACATCAAATCGAATGTGACATTCTCCTCCCCTTCTTCGGGTTGAGCATGAAGTTGGGTCCCGTCGGCGAATGGGGACTCGATATGCGTGATGGTTTAATACCTGTAAATACGGAAACTTTCGAAACTAGTTCGCCTGGTATTTTTGCCATCGGAGACATCATCACCTATCCCGGAAAACTCAAACTCATACTCAGTGGATTCCATGAAGCAGCCCTCATGGCACAAAAAGCCTTTACCTATGTTCACCCCGACGAAAAACTCGTATTTCAGTACACAACATCATCATCCAAGGTTAAGAA
>JAPOUT010000072.1 GCA_026708545.1 Hyphomicrobiales bacterium | reverse complement strand
CGCCCTTGAGGCTCTCGAGCAAACGAAGGGATTGCTGCGCCGGCAGCTGTCGATGCAGATGGTTCTCAAGCGCTATCCCGACCTGAATTTCTCGCTTGATCCGTCTTTTGACGCCGCCAGGGAAGTCGACCGCCTGCTTCGTCTTCCCCGGGTGGCCCGGGACCTGCAGCAGGGAGGGGAAGTTCGGACGCCGCCTTCGGGGTGGCTGGTTCTGGACAAGCCCCGGGGGATTACATCGGCGCGCGCGGTGGCTCGCGTCAAGGCGCTGACCGGTGCGGGCAAAGCGGGTCACGCCGGGACGCTCGATCCGAATGCCGATGGCGTTTTGCCCATCGCGCTTGGCGAGGCGACGAAATTGGTTTCATTGTTGTCGGAGGCAACGAAGAGTTACCGCTTCGAGCTGGTTTGGGGCGAGGCGACCGCGACGGATGATTCCGAAGGCGAGGTCGTTGCGCGGAGTTCCGTCCGCCCGAAGCCTGAAGACATCCGCGCCGCCCTCGGCGACTTCATCGGCGAAAAGGAGCAAATGCCTCCCCATTATAGCGCGCTGCATGTCGGAGGGGTCCGGGCGTACGCGCTCGCGCGGGCGGGCAAGCCCGTTTCCCTCAAGCCTCGGCGGGTGTGCCTTCATGCCGCTTCCTTCCTCGAAGCGGACAGCACCGCCGATACCGCCTGTTTTGAGATTGATTGCTCCAAGGGCTTTTATGTCCGTGCGCTGGCGAGGGATTTGGGCGAGCGGCTGGGCACCTGCGCGCATGTTCGGCGGCTCCGGCGCACCCGGGTGGGGATGTTCGGGGAGGAGGCTTCGGTTTCGCTCGAAATTTCCCCGGAAAACGGGGCCGATTCGCGCGATGGCGTGCGGGAGAGCCTCCGGCCCCTGGAGAGCGTTCTGGCGGACACCGCCACGATTTCCGTTACGCCGGATGAGGAGGCCCGGTTGCGCCGGGGGCAGCCGATTCTTTTAACTTCCACAGACGGGCGTTGCGGTGTAGTATGTGCTTCTCCCGAGGAGCCTTTGGTTGCGATGCGGGAGAATCATGCCGTGGCGTTGTTGCGTCGCGGCGTCGGGAGGGGGGAAGAAAAATTGTTGCTGCCTTCGCGCGTACTCGCGCAGGTGCATGCAGGCTGAAGGATGAAGAGCGGATAGGACGATATGTCGATAACAGCGGAACGCAAGCGTGAAGTAATTCGGGAGTATTCCCGTGGCGAGGGGGATAATGGCTCGTGCGAGGTTCAGGTTGCGGTCTTGACGACGCGCATAGAAAATCTCATCGGTCATTTTCGTATAAACAAAAAAGACAACCACTCCCGTCGCGGACTGTTGCAGATGGTCTCGCGGCGTCGGAAACTTTTGGATTACTTGAAAAAGAAGGATTCGCAACGGTATCGGACTTTGATAGAGCGGCTTGGTCTGCGCAAGTAAGAGCGTTTTGCTCTGGATCGAATCTCCCAAAAGGATGAAACAACCGCCATGGTGCCTGCGCTTGTTGCGCGGGTCTGTGGTATAACAGAAATGGAATAGGACAATTAAAAAGGAAAGAGGACATTATGCTGGAAGTTATGCGTGAAGAAATTGAATGGGGTGGACGGACGCTGTCGGTAGAGACAGGCAAGATTGCGCGCCAGGCCGACGGAGCGGTGGTTGCGCGTTATGGCGACACGGTCGTGCTGGCGACGGTTGTGGCGGAGAAGAGTTCGAGCGAGGAGCGGGACTTCTTCCCTCTCACCGTTAACTATCAGGAGAAGACGTATGCCGCTGGAAAGATTCCCGGCGGCTTTTTCAAGCGCGAGGGCCGTCCCTCGGAGAAGGAGATTTTGGTTTCGCGTTTAATTGACCGTCCCATTCGTCCGATGTTTGAGAAGTCCTTCAACAATGACACGCAGATTATTGCAACGGTTTTGTCGCACGACATGGAGAACGATCCGGACATCGTTGCCATGGTTGCTGTTTCGGCGGCGCTGGAAATCTCGGGACTGCCGTTTTTGGGACCGATTGCGGCGGCCCGTGTCGGTTATGACGGCGAGTCGTTTTTGTTGAATCCGACTCTCGAGCAGGTTCCGGACAGCAAACTCGACCTTGTCGTTGCGGGCACGTCGGACGCGGTTTTGATGGTGGAATCGGAAGCCGGCGAATTAAGCGCGGAGACGATGTTGGACGCAGTGATGTTCGGACAGGAGAAATTCCGTCCCGTGGTGGAGATGATTCGCGCGCTGGGCAAGAAATGCGCGAAGGAGCAATTCCACGAGCCCAAGCCCGCTGACGAGGCGCTGGCGTCGAAGATTTCCTCAATTGCCGAGGAAGGCCTGCGCCGCGCTTACGCGATTACCGTCAAGCAGGACAGGCAGCAGGCGCTGTCGCAGGTGCGCCAGGATGTGGTCGCGCAGCTGTGCGAGACTCCCGACGAGTCCGATGCCGCGAATGAAACGGCGGTGCGTGATTTGCTGGGTTCTCTGGAAAAGCGCATTGTTCGCGGTGCGATACTTGAACAAGGTCACAGAATTGACGGCCGCGACATGAAGACCGTGCGCCCGATCGTTGCGGAGGCGGGGTTGTTGCCGCGCACGCACGGAAGCGCGTTGTTCACGAGGGGCGAAACCCAGGCGCTGGTGGTTACCACGCTGGGCACCGGCGAGGACGAGCAGTTTGTCGATGCGCTGGAAGGGACGTACAAGGAAAATTTCCTGTTGCACTACAATTTCCCTCCCTACAGCGTCGGCGAGACGGGGCGCGTCGGTTTTACCGGACGGCGGGAAGTCGGACA
>JAPOUT010000058.1 GCA_026708545.1 Hyphomicrobiales bacterium | reverse complement strand
TTCCATCGGCGAGCCCATCACCGACAAGGACGCAACCGACATCTCCATGGGCGGCCTGCTGCTGCAGCTCTTCCAGGTCACCGCGCGCTTCGACATGCCCACGCAGCCGCGGCTGCTTCTGCTGCAAAAAACAATGGTCGTGGTCGAAGGCGTGGCGCGCAGCCTCGATCCCGAACACAACATGTGGGAGAGCGCCAAGCCGGTCGCGCGCCGGTGGATGGAAAGGAATCTCGGCCTTCAGGCGCGCCTGTCGCAGCTCTCGGACGTGCTGCGCGAGGCGCCCGCGGCCATGGAAAACCTCGCGCAAATTCTGCGGCGCATGGAAGAACGCGCATCCCCGGACCCCGGCGGGCGGGAGAACCGCTTCGTTTGTGCTATCATCCGGATGGGAGGCTTGTTGTCGATCGGCGCGCTCGTGGGAGTCGCCGGATGGTTTTTGGGAAGGATGTCTTGAGATGGAAAAGACATTGACGTTAAGAGCACTAAGCGGCAAAAACATTCTGTTGATTGTCGGAGGGGGCATTGCCGCCTACAAGAGTCTCGAACTCGCAAGACGGCTTCGGGAATCCGGCGCGAAAGTGCAGGCCATTCTCACCGCGGGAGGCAGGGAATTCGTCACGCCCTTGTCGCTGGCAACCTTGAGCGGCGCGCCGGTGCGCGAAGAACTCTTTGACGCGTCCGCCGAATCCGACAGCACGGGAATGAGTCACATCGAGCTTGCGCGCTTCGGCGACCTGGTTATTGTCGCGCCGGCGAGCGCCAACCTCATTGCGCGCATGGCGTCGGGGGCGGCCGACGACCTCGCCACCACGACGCTGCTCGCAAGCGACGCGCCCCTCCTGCTTGCACCCGCAATGAATCCGAACATGTGGAGCCATCCGGCAACGCGGCGCAATCTCGCGCGCCTGCTCGGCGACGGCATTGAACTCGTCGGTCCCAACGAGGGCGATACCGCCTGCGGCGACGTCGGCATCGGACGCATGGCGGAGGTGGACGAGATTCTCCGCGCCGCCGCCTCAACGGCGGCACCCGCGCACAAACCCCTCGCGGGGCGCAGGGCGCTGGTGAACGCGGGCCCGACTTTCGAAGCGATCGATTCGCTTCGCTACATCGCGAATCGATCGTCGGGCCGCCAGGGCCACGCAATCGCCTCGGCCCTCGCACAGGCGGGCGCGGACACGCTTCTGGTGAGAGGGCCCTGCGAACAACCCGCCCCCAAAGGCGTCGACACCCTCAATGTCGAAAGCGCGGCGCAAATGTTTGACGCCTGCATGCAAGCCCTGCCCGTTGATGTCGCCGTGATGACGGCGGCGGTCGGCGACTGGCGCATGCGCGAGCCTTTTGACGGCAAGATTCGCAAACGCGGCAACAATGCGCCGGTGACTTTGGAACTGGTGGAAAACGCCGACATCCTCGCGGAACTTTCGAAGCGCAAGGAAGACCGCCCCGGATTGGTGGTGGGCTTCGCCGCGGAAAGCGGCGACGCGCAGGAAGTTCTCGCGCACGCACGCGCCAAACGCGAGCGCAAAGGGTGCGACTGGATTGTCGCCAACTCCATCGACGTAATGGGAAACGAGAACACGCGCTTGCGGCTCATTACCTCGAACAACGACGGTTTCGAAGAATTCGCCGGCGACAAGAGACTGGTCGCGCGCCGTCTGGTGGAGCGCATTTCCGAGAGGTTCGCGAAAGCATCATGATCGACGTGGGCATTCGACGACTTCCCCACGGCGAAGGATTGCCGCTGCCGGCCTATCATTCGAAAGGCGCCGCGGGAATGGACCTCCACGCCGCCGTTGATGCGGCGGTGTCCCTGCGGCCGCGCGCGCGCGCATGCGTTCCCACCGGCATTGCAATCGCCCTGCCCCAAGGACACGAAGCGCAAATTCGCCCGCGCTCGGGGCTCGCCCGAAAACACGGCATAAGCGTTTTGAACGCGCCCGGCACCATCGACTCCGATTACCGGGGCGAATTGCAGGTGCTTCTCGTCAACCACGGCGACGAGGTTTTTGAAATCACCCGCGGCATGCGAATCGCCCAGCTTGTGCTCGCACGCGTCGAACGCATCGAATGGGTGGCGCAGTTCGATGCGACAAGCGCGCGCGGCGACAAGGGCTTCGGCTCCACCGGCAGCGGCATGACCGGCGGCGACGTCCCGCTGGCCGCGTCAAACCGGGAGAGCGGTTCATGATGCTGCTTTCAAACAAGGCCGTCTCGGCCCTCGAGGCAATTCTCGACATCGCGTGCAATGCGCGTCCCGACCCGGTGCGCTCGAGCGAGATTGCCGAGCGCATCGGACGGCCGCAACGCTATCTCGAGAAAGCCATGCAGCAACTTGCAAGCGCGGGCATCCTCAAAGGCGTGCGCGGACCCAAGGGCGGCTACATGCTCGCGCGCGAGCGCAGACGCATTCCCGTGGGCGAAATCCTGCGCATCGTTGCGGACTCGAAAACCTCCGCCGATTCCGATAACGGGCGTGCCAAAAACAAGGACGCAAAAAACGCCCCTTGCGGCATGACCATCCTCGAGAAAATTTGCGAGGAGGCGGAAAGCGAGTTCCTCGCGCGCCTCGACAACATCACCATTGAGGATCTCTGCGCCGAACAAAGAAACGCCGCCATCAAAAACCTCGATTTCACCATCTAACGCGCCCGCGATGATTTACGACGACATCACCCGGACCATCGGCAACACGCCGCTCGTGCGACTCAACCGGATGGCCCGGGAGGCGGACCTTGCCGGCGAGATTCTTCTCAAGCTTGAATTCTTCAACCCCATGTCGAGCGT
>JAPOUT010000138.1 GCA_026708545.1 Hyphomicrobiales bacterium | reverse complement strand
TAATAATGCTTCCGGAGGGTTTGCCGAGAGGATGGAAGATTGGCGGCAACAATCATGTACACGTTGTTATTGAGTGCAACGATGGCGCCACTTGCGACTGATGAACCTGAGATTGGCGAGCAAAACACCAATTCTGTTACCACTTTTTTGCGAAGTTTTAGAATGCACGTGACTCCTGACTTCATCAGCAAAGGGAGGATATGAAAGTGCATGTAAAAGATATAACAAAAGAAACACTCGAGAAAATTAAAAAACAACTCGAACAAGGTAAGGACTTTAACTTAATTTGTGGCGATATAAAGAAGTCGGTTATCAGATAAAAGATTGATACCTCCATGTCGACCAAAAGACAAGGCAAACTATACAAGAAGACGATAAACAGAGAAGAACTCGACCCCATTGATATATGTTGGGGAAAGAATACGCAGGGCTCGTTTTCATGGGAATCAGCACCTAAAAATGGCTTTTTTTGAGGGAAATTCTCGTGGAATTTCAGGGAGCCGCGCCAGTGACTTTGAGCATCCAATGTGTTACCATTCCACTTCAGGTTTAGTGGGCCGTTTCGGAGTTTTTTTGGGGAGGTTTAGCAGAGTGTTTTTGAAGTTCAAACCAAATGTAAGAGATGCGGCTTTGCGCTCGTTTTTGTTGCCTGCGGGAGTGTTCCTGTTGCTGTCGGTTGCCGGCCTGTCCTCGTCCTCGGAAGCGGACGAGTCCCTCTTCGTGCGCTCGGCCCAGCAGCTCGAACGCCTCTGGGGCGGCGTGCTCGGTTGCGCCGAAAGCAATGAGCCTTTCACCATCCGGAATCGTTTCGATGAGGAAGGCGGCACGCAAACGACTGTCCCGACGGAAGGTACGAATGACTATTCCGAGTGCGGCAGGAGGGCATTGCGCAACGCAAGCTCTCGCATGCTGGTTGACGCGATCGAGGGGGCACTGCGCGAGGGCGGTCTTGCGTTGTTCGAGGAAGGCTTTCGGATCGATTCGAGCATCGGCTGGACCGTTGGCGAGAGCGTCCGGGGTGAACTTGATGCGGTGCTTCCGTTGTGGTCGAACACGGGAACGGAAGGAACCGGCAGGGTGCTGTTTTTGCAGCCCGGCGCGGTCTTCTGGTCCGGGCATGCAGAGCAGGAGCGGATTGACACGAACCTCGGTCTGGTCTTTCGCCGGAGTTTCAGCCGCGAGCTCGTCGGCGGGGTTTCCGTCTTCTACGACCGCAACCTCAATCGGGAACTTGAGCGCATCGGCGGGGGATTGGACATCCAGGGGGGAATCTTCACGGGCGGCTTGAACTACTACCATCCGCTGGGCGGCGGATGGAGGGAGGGGAGGGTTGATTACGAGGAGAGGGCGCAGCGTGGCATGGACCTGCGCATCGGTCTGGCGACGGAGGATGTGCGCTTTGACGGCAGCATGGGGCTGTGGCGTTTCAAGGGAGAAGAGGACGAGGCAACGAAGTGGCGTCCGTCTCTCGGCGTGGATGCCGGGTTCCGCGTTCTTCCCGGAGTTTTTCTTGAGGCGGGCTACGAGTATCACAACAAGGAGGATTCGCTGGGCTCGCGCTGGAACATGGGACTGGCGTTCCGGTTTGACCTGCCGGGTTTGCAGGGTTCGGGTTTCGGTTCTCCGGGCTACATAAAGCCGGACCTTTGGCGGCCGGTTGAGCGGGAGAAGCGGGTTTTATACGAGGAGCGCCTTGCGGTTCCGCGGGTGGAATTGACGACGGAGGAGGAGGATGTGCGCGTTGCCGAGGGCGGTACGGCGACAATCACGGGCGTCATTGCCAAGCCGCTCAAGCAGGATGCCGCGCTTCATCTCGTGATGGATTCGACCAGCACGGCGACGCACGGCCTTGACGGCGACTTTACCCTGGGCCACAGGGTTTTCGAGGGGGATGCGCCCCCGCCGGGAGGGATGACGGATTGTCCCGCCTTGCCGTGTGTGGTGCCGCTGTCGGCAGGAACAACGATGTTTGAGGTTTCCGTCAATGTGCTGGCCGACGAAACCAACGAGGTTGACGAGCATATCGACCTGCGTGCGGAGGTTCCCGCCGCGCATGCGGGCGTGCTGCGCTCGAGCGGAACGGTTCGGGTGACGATAGGCGCGCACGACAACACGATTGCGTTTGGCGAGAGTTCACAGACGGAGGTCGAGGAGGACGGCGGCACGGCGGAGGTGGTTGTTGACGTGCATCTGCCCGCGCCGATGCCGGTGGTGTTGAACATTGAGGCGGTGGGCGGGACGGCGACCCACCAGGGAGAAGAGGCGGATTACATTCTTCCGCCGAGCGTGACAATACCGGCGGGACAATCGAGCGGCATAGTCGTGTTGCGGGGCAGGGACGACCGCGACGGGGAGGGCAGCGAGACGGTCTTCCTGGGGCTTACGGCGGCGGGGGAACTGCCTGAAGGCTGGGTGTTGCAAGAGTCGGCGACCCACGGGGTGACCATTATGGACGACGATCTCGCCATCGGATTTGCCGAAGCCGAACACAAGGAGGCGGAACCGGCTTCGGGGACGACGACGTTCACCGTTGCGGTGGAATTGACGATGTCTCCCGAGGAGGAGGTCATCGTTCCCATAGCGGTTGCAGAGCGTTCGGAAGAGTTTGTTCCCGTGGATGTCAGCTACGCGCCGACCTCGCTGACCTTCGCGGCGGGCACGATGGAACTCTTGAAAGACGTTACTTTCACCGTCCATGCCGATGCGACCGTGGAGGCGGACGAGGTTGTCCGGTTCCTGATAGAAGACCATGATTCCCACACGGAGGGCGCAAACGCCTTTTCCGTCGGAC